>JBEBJX010000006.1:0-52138 GCA_040079655.1 Sphingopyxis sp.
CCCCAACCCCTCCCCTTCAGGGGAGGGGCTTTATTTTGTGGCGAGCGCTGCCTACTTATCACACATGCCCAAGACCAGCCTCGTCGATCGCGCCGTCATCCGCCTGTCTCCGCTAGAGAAAGACGAGGATGTGCGGGTTTTTTTGCAGGCGCTGGTAACCAATGATGTTCCTGCTGACGGGGCCGTTTATGCCGCGCTGCTTAACCCGCAGGGGAAGGCGCTGTTCGATTTTTTTGTGTGGCCAGATGGCGCAGACATGCTGATCGACGCCGAGGGCGCGCGCGCCGACGCGCTGGTCAAACGCCTGATCCTCTATCGTTTGCGCCGCAACATCAGCATCGGCACCGATCCGTCTCTTGCGGTGCATTGGTCGGGCGAAGGGTCTGGTCATGCTGATCCGCGCTTAGCCGCACTGGGCCAGCGCTGGCTGGGCCCCCCTGGTGATGGCGATGCTTCCACCGCATACCGTGCGCACCGCCTGTCGCTGGGTGTGACAGAGGGCGCGGACGAGCTGGGCGATGGCACCACGCTGTGGCTCGAATGTAACGCAGCGGAGCTGAACGGCGTCAGCTTCACCAAGGGATGCTATGTCGGCCAAGAAAATACCGCGCGGATGAACTGGCGTTCGACGGTCAATCGGCGGCTGATGGTGGTGCCGCTATCGCAAGCCGATCCGGCACGGCAACGCGCCGCCTACCCCGCGCTTGGCCTTGTCGTTGAACATCGGCGGGTCGAGAACATCCCCGATACGGCGTGGCGGACGTGGATGGGGGTGCGCTGACCCTAAGCTATACAGCATTTACCCCAATTTCGTCATGCTGAACTTGGTTCAGCATCCATTAGGCTTGGGCAGTGATAGGGTGCAAGATGGACCTGAGAAACAAGTTCAGGGTGACGATAAGAAGTTGTGGGACGGGGAATGGAGGAAATATGATGCGCAAACCTTTGACCATGGCAGCCACATTTATGACCATTGCCTTTGCCGCCCCCGCTGCGGCTGAGGAATGCGATGCTGCACATGCGCGCAGCGTCAATTTCGCCGAGGCGACGGGCGATGTGCCGCTGCAAAGCTGTGTCGCCATTGAGGGGATCGTGGTCGGGCGGATGCTGGTTGAGGATGGTCGTGCGCGTTACCGCCCCGAACGCCGCGAAAATGACCCGTCGAGCAGCGGCGCGATACTGGGGCTTTATAGCCGCGAAACTTTTGAGCAGCCAACGCGCGTGCGCGTGGTCGGCATAGTGTCCGATTGTGCCAGCACCCAGGCGCGTATCCTTGCCGCCGACTCGCAAGCGATTTGGTTCCCGTCGGGCTATTGCCACTCTTACCATGGCCGGACGCTGAGCGCGCGCAGTGTTACCACCCTAGGCCCAGCGCCGCTTACCCGCCTGCTCCGCACCGATGCGGGCGATGACCTTGGCAACCTCTCGCCGCTCGCCGAAGGTGATGTCCACAGGCAGATGTGGGTGGCAGCGCAGCGATTGCTCGTTGCCATTCGTAGTGATCATCGTGTTGTCGTTGCGGCGATGCACGGCGGCGGGGCGGGGGGCGCGCGCAGCCCCAGCGAGCTGACGGCGGCCGAGCGGCTGATCTTTGACGATGACGCCTTGCCCTTTGCGGCTCTGCGCGGGCGCGGCGATGTCCGCATACAAATCTTTGGCTGGCGCGCGCCACTGTGGGCCGATGCCGAGTGGCATGCCGCGCGTGCACGCACCGGAACCGCAGAAGCCATCGCTTGTTTCTCCGCCCATCCCAATGCCGCTGCGCTATGGCCGATCGACAGCAAGGACGCCGACAATGTGCCGGGCCGCCCCTATGCCTGCACCCGCATCATATTGTCGGGGACCGGGGCCGACGCGCCGGCCCGCTTTGACACGCATCAGGCGCGCGGCGGGTTGGCCGAGCCGCGCTAATTAACACCGCTTAAACATCTAGGCGTTACCGATGAAGCCATGTCGGGTCGCCTGTTCATTACAGCCTTTGCGTTGACTTTTGCCGTGGCGCTGGCCTTGCCTCGGTTGAGCCAAGACGCAATGGGCGGCGCTGAGGCTCCCGAGGGCGGCCAAGCAATGGGCGAAGCAACCGCTAATGCCGCCGCAACAGCCCCCGCACTCCCTCCTGCACGCTATGGGGCAACGGTCGAGATTGATCGGTCCAGCGACGGGCATTTTTGGGCCAACGTGCTGTTGAACGGCACGACCAAACGGATGCTGGTGGATACGGGGGCGACCAGTATCGCGTTGAGCGAGGAGGATGCGCACAGCATTGGCATCAACCCCTTGCCCAGCGCCTTTTCCGACCAAGCAACGACAGCGAGCGGCGTGGTTCAGGTCGCGCGCGTTCACATAGCGACGGTGCGGATTGGCGATATTGAACGCGCCGACATCCCCGCCGTGGTGATCCAAGGCCAACAATCGATAGCACCGCTGTTTGGGCAGAGCTTTTTGCGAACGATCGATAATGTGTCGATCAGCGGCGATAAGATGGTGATGCGCTAAACCATCTGCTGACACGCATAGCGCTTGCAACTCGGCTGCACAGGCGGCATGCATCTTGGTATGAGCCAAGCCGAAACCACCGCTCCCCCGATGCGTGCCGCGATCATTCCGGTGACGCAGCTTCAGCAAAATTGCACTTTGCTGTGGTGCACCGCGACGAACAAGGCGGCGCTGGTTGATCCGGGTGGCGATTTGCCAAAGCTCAAGGCGGCGATTGCACAGGCCGGCGTGACCTTGGAGAAAATCCTCATCACCCATGGGCATATCGATCATTGCGGCGAAGCAGGAGCGCTGGCCAAGGAGCTGGGTGTGCCCATCGAAGGGCCGCAGGCGGAGGATCGATTCTGGATTGCGCGGCTGGATGAGGATGGCCGCGCCTATGGCGTCAACGGCTCTGTGTTCGAGCCAGACCGCTGGCTGGAGCATGGCGACACGGTGCAGATGGGCAATCTCGTGCTCGACGTCATCCACTGCCCCGGCCACACGCCGGGCCATGTCGTTTTTTACCACGAGCCCTCTAAATTGGCGATTGTCGGCGATGTTCTGTTCCAGGGGTCGATCGGCCGCACCGATTTTCCGCGCGGCAACCATGGTGACCTAATCTACGCGATTACGACGCGGCTATGGCCGCTGGGCAATGATACGCTGTTCATCCCCGGGCACGGGCCGACCAGCACATTTGGCCAGGAGCGCGCCGACAATGCCTATGTCGGCGATGCTGTGCTGGCGCGTTAGACGGCAACCTCTGTGCCCGATGGCATGGCGGGTGCAAACACATGGCCATAGCCAGCATAGAGCGCCAGCCCGGCGAGGATTAGCGTCACCAACATGCTCGCTGATATGCCTGCGCCACGCATCCAGTTGGTGTTTTCGGAGTCCATACCCAGCGCATGCAATATGCGGCCCATGATAAAGCCGACCGCCAATATCCACAGCCACATCGCGGGCGTGCCGCTGAGTTCGAGTGCCAGAACGAGGACGAGAACGACAGGTGCATTCTCGGCAAAGTTGAGCTGCGCGCGCATCCGCCGCGCCAACAGGCCGTTGCCGCCATCACCATGGCTGATTTTTTCGGAGCTGCGCACTTTGCCGCAGCGAATGCCCAGCCATAGGTTTATGAGTGCAGCGCAAGCGGCAAAAATCAAGGTGATTGTCGGTGTCATATTCATTCCTCAAACGCAGCAGCCTATGCCCATGGCGATAGCGAGCGCCATTTTACGATAGCATCATAATGGAGGAATTGCTGCACTGCTGCAAGTGTTGTGCAAACTGGGTTGCAACACCGCCCAAATAGGCTAAAGGGGCGCCCGATTGGCTCATTTGTGTTGAGTCCCTCCAGACTATGGCTGTTTGACCTTGTCGCCGCCCGGCGATTGCAGGTCATGTTGCCATTTGGGGCGGGGCGCGCTATGGGCCGCCCACATTATTATATTCAAAAGCAAGGTTAGTCATGGCAGTTCCAAAGCGAAAAACATCACCATCAAAGCGCGGCATGCGCCGTAGCCACGATTCGCTGAGCGTCGAGGCTTATCAGGAATGCCCAAATTGTGGCGAGTTGAAGCGCCCACATCATATGTGTGCCGCCTGTGGCCATTATAATGGCCGCGAAGTGGTGGCCGTTGGCGCTTAAGACGCCTCGTCGGAAAGGACGCTAACATGACGAGGGAACCGCGGATCGCGATTGATGCGATGGGCGGTGATGTGGGTGTGCGCGTCATGATTGCGGGCGCGGCCTTGGCCCATATTCGTCATCCTCATGTGCGCTATTTGCTGGTTGGAGACCGTGTGCGGATAGAACGCGGGCTTGATGAACATCCCGAATTGCGTGGCATCTGCGATATACTCCACACCGAACAGATTGTCTCTGGCGACGATAAGCCATCGCGTGAGGCGCTGCGCAGTGCCCGCGAAACCTCTATGGGCCGCGCCATCGATGCTGTGAAACATGGCGAGGCAGGGGCGGCACTTTCTTCTGGCAACACCGGCATGTTGATGGCCATGGCCAAGATGGCGCTGCGCACCATGCCGGGGATAGACCGGCCGGCGCTTGCCGCGATGCTGCCAACGCTTGGGCAAAATGATGTGGTGATGCTCGACCTTGGGGCCAATACTGAATGCGATGCCAACAACCTTGTCGAATTTGCTTTGATGGGTGCGGCCTATGCCCGAACCGCGATGGGAGTAGCGCGCCCGCGCGTGGCTCTGCTCAATAT
Organism: Sphingopyxis sp.; assembly: GCA_040079655.1. Lineage (GTDB taxonomy): Bacteria > Pseudomonadota > Alphaproteobacteria > Sphingomonadales > Sphingomonadaceae > Sphingopyxis. The sequence continues at coordinate 4,710 of JBEBJX010000006.1, forward strand.
CGGCACCGAAGCGCAAAAGGGCATTGATTCTGTGCGCGATGCAGCGTCGCGGCTGCGCGAAGCATCGGAGCTGTCGATGGAGTTTTGCGGCTTTATTGAGGGCGACAAATTGTCTCGTGGCGAGGTTGACGTGGTTGTTCATGATGGTTTTTCAGGCAATATCGCGCTGAAAACCATTGAGGGAACGGCGCGTTTCGTCACAGATTTGCTACGCCGCGCCTTTACAAGCTCGATCCGCTCTAAATTCGGCTTTTTGATCTCGCGCCCTGCTACCGAATTGCTGCGCCACCACCTTGACCCCAATAATCACAATGGCGCGGTATTTTTGGGCCTGAACGGAGTCGTGCTCAAAAGCCATGGCAGCGCGAATGAAAAAGGCGTGGCCAATGCCATTCATGTCTGTGCCGAATTGTTGGAAAAGGACATATTGGGCCAGGTTCAGCATGACCTGGCAGGGTTGCATCGCGGGCCTGCGCCGACGATGCGCAGCGACGATTGAGCGCGGGGTCGATCATCATTGGCACCGGAAGCGCGCTTCCCATGCGCTGTGTCACTAACGCCGAATTGGCGATGCGTGTTGACACCAACGACGAATGGATTGTCGAGCGCACTGGCATCCGTCAACGCTATATCGCGGGGCTGGGCGAAACCACTGCGACGCTCGCTGCCGAGGCCGCACGCAACGCTTTATCCGCATCAAGGCTGAAGGCCGACGACATCGACCTCATCATCGTAGCGACGACGACTCCCGATAACACCTTTCCGGCAACTGCCACCAAGGTACAGGCTTTGCTGGGCATTGACGATTGCATAGCGTTTGACGTGGCTGCGGTCTGTTCGGGTTTTCTTTATGCGATGAGCGTTGCCGACAGCATGATCCGCAATGGCATGGCCCGCCATGCGCTGGTTATCGGTGCGGAAACGATGAGCCGCCTGCTGGATTGGGAAGATCGCACAACATGCGTATTGTTTGGCGATGGCGCGGGCGCGGTTGTGCTGACCGCCAATGATGACCCCGCGCGCGGGATACAGGCAACCCGGCTTCATGCCGATGGCCGCCATGGCCCGATGCTCTATGTCGATGGTGGGCCATCAACGACGCAAACCGTTGGGCATTTGCGGATGCAGGGCCGCGAAGTGTTCCGCCATGCTGTTGCCAATTTGACGTCAGTATTGGCCGAGGTGCTCGATGATGCTGGCGTCGCGCCTGCGGATATAGACTGGGTGGTGCCACACCAAGCCAATCGGCGCATCATTGATGCCACAGCCAAAAAATTGAACTTGCCGCCATCGCGTATTGTCTTGACAGTCGATCAACATGCCAACACGTCGGCAGCGTCTGTACCGCTGGCGCTCGATGTCGCGGTGCGCGATGGGCGAATCCAGCCTGGGCAATTGCTGGTGCTAGAGGCGATGGGCGGTGGCTTTACCTGGGGCGCTATCCTGATCCGCTTTTAATCACACTTGCATCGCGCAAAATGCGGCGTTAGTTTGAAAACAATACTCCAAAATAATAAGGGGGATGTCCTGTGGGTTTGCCAACATTAACGCGGTCAGAATTGGCCGATGCAATTAATCGTTCTGTCGGGCTTTCGCGCGCCGATGGGTCGCGGATGGTAGAGTCTATTTTGAACCATATCACCAGCGCGCTGGCCGACGGCGAAAATGTAAAGTTGACTGGATTCGGTACCTTTACGCTGCGCGACAAGAGCCAGCGGGTTGGCCGCAACCCTAAAACAGGGGTTGAAGTGAAAATTGCGCCCCGCCGCGTTTTGGGCTTTCGGTCGAGCCAATCGGTTCGCGAGCGGATTGCGGGATAAAATGACGCAGGCCAGCAAAGCTCCCGACGCTCTGCGAACAATCGGCGAGGTTAGCGCTGACACGGGTATAGCGATGCACATCTTGCGCTATTGGGATCGCAATGTCGCAGATCTCAAACCGCTTCGGCGCGCAGGCAGGCGCTATTATCGCCCCCAAGATGTCGCGATTGTTCGGCGATTACACGATCTGGTTTCACTCCATGGCTATACACTGGAAGGGGCGACCCGCGCTCTCCATAGCGATAGCGAACCTCTGTTCACGCCCCAGCCCGCGTCAGATACTTTGGGGCCGGTGTCTGCGCCAGATGCCGCTGTGCTACGGCGGCTTAGATCGCGATTACAGGCTGCTCTTGACGCTGCCTGAGTCTGTTTCAGATTGAATCGAAAAAGACTCTATTCCCGCTTTTTCCGTGATTTCCGAGTCGCGAAATGTTCCATTCCACTCGAAATCACTTTAGTCATCCTCAGGACCAAAGGCGGTGTCGACATCGCGCGGCCGTTTGAACTGGGCCAGCCGACCACAGCGGTTTTGCACATCAGCCCAATGGCCAATATCCATTTCAATCATGGCCAGCGCTGCCGTTGGAAATTGCTCCTCGGCGATGTCCCTGTCTGGTGATGTACCGTCGTCTGGCACAAGGTCGAGGATCAAATCCTCCATCCCGGGGTTGTGGCCGCACATCAAAGCTGTCGTTATATGGTCCGGCAAGTCGCACAGCACATCAATGAGTGTCGCGGACGAGGCCAGATAGATGCGTCGATCCCAGTGCGGCTCAATGGTCGCCAGGCCCGCGGCGGGTTGAAACAGGTCAAGCGTTTCGCTGCATCGAACGGCTGGAGAGGCGATGATGCTGTCGACCATCAAGCCGTTTGGTCCGAAAATATGTGTGCTCGCCCATTGCCCGATAACGGCCGCAGCCGCGCGCCCGCGCGGGTTGAGGGGGCGGTCATAATCGCGGGCTACGGGGTCATCCCAGCCCGATTTGGCGTGGCGCAACAGGATCAGGCGTTTCATAATGTTTCAATGCCCCAAATCGCCGTCTTGGCAAGCCTCTACTTTGGCAGAATGTGGAGTAGAATCAATATCGCTATCGCTGTTGAAGAACGGGTCGCGCCTAACCCGTTCTATCGCTTCGTCTATCGTCAGGCGACGTACGGGGGTTGAGGCGGGAAAGGCGCGCAACAGGCGCGAAGGCACGGCACCCGACAGCATCACAAAGCGCCCACGATCGCTCGCCTTACGGATAAGCCGGCCAAATGCTTGTGCCAGACGCGCAGTAATGATGGCATCATCAAATTGCGACCCGCTCCCGCCTCCGCCGGAGCTCTCGTCCTTCGCGGCCATTCGCCGCGCGGCGTGCAGCACCGTGGGCTTGACCCATGGCACACCCTCCATAACCACCATCCTGAGCGATTGGCCCGGCACATCCACCCCATCGCGCAGGGCGTCTGTGCCCAGCAGCGAAGAGCGGGGGTCGTCACGGAAAATATCCACCAATGTCCCGGTGTCGATTGGGTCAACATGTTGCGAATGGACAGGCAGACCCTCGCGCGCCAGATGGTCGGCAATGCGGGCATGGACGGCGCGCAAGCGGCGAATGGCCGTGAACAGCCCGAGCACACCGCCGCTCGCCGCCTCAATCAAGCGTGCATAGGCGCTGGCCAGTGCCGCCATGTCGCCGCGCTTGATGTCGGTGACGATCAAAACCTCGCTGTTGCGGGCAAAATCAAAGGGGCTTGGTGCCTGAAAATGCAGGGGTGCACGGGGCAAATGCAACGCGCCGCTGCGCGCATTGGCGCGGTTCCAATCGCCCAAAGCCAGTGTCGCCGAAGTCACCATGACGCCATGCGCCCCGGCGAATACCGCTGCTACCAATGGCTTGGTCGGGTCGAGCCAGCGCCGCTGGATGCCAATGTCAATTTCACGCCCCTCAATCCTCTCGACACACAGCCAATCAATAAAGGTCGCGTCGCCCGGCCCGCCAATGCGCAACGCCAACGCTATCCAGGCGGATATGGTCTCGCAGCGATAACCAAGGCTGGCACTGGCACCCGCAATCCGTGCACGCGCCAGCGAATCGAGCCAATCGGGCGGCTCGTCGAGCAGTGCGTTCAACCGCTGCCCCAATAATATCAGCGGGCGGAGCAAGGCATCAAGCACAGAAGCGGCTTCATTGGCCGCCGCGACCAGCCGCCCGTCAGGCTCGGCCAGTTCGGCCTCTAACCCATAGCCGGGGTCGCCTTCGCCCATTGTCAAGCCATCGCGCGCGAAAACATACGCACGCACATGCGCGAACAACGCCTCAATCGGCCCCATCGGGGCGCCTTCGCCCAGCCGCTGCAACCAGCCATCCGCGGGGAGCGCCATCGCCGCCACGCGCGCGGCATCAATCGCCTCTGCTCCTTGTTCATCATAGCTGGCGACATCGGATAGGCGTGCAGCCAACCCGCGCCGCCGCCCTTTGCTTTGCGTCTCTGGCCCGATGATCCATCGGCGCAGCTCAATCGCCTCCTGGCCGGTTAACGCGGTAGCGAAAACGCTGTCGGCGGCATCGAATAAATGATGCCCTTCGTCAAAGATGATCCTGGTCGGCGGCGCGTCGCCTTTCCTTTCCGTTTCCATATGATTTCGGGCGGCGTTGACCATGGTCAATGCGTGGTTGGCGATGACGATGTCGGCATTTTGGCTTGCCCGCACCGACCGTTCGATGAAGCATTTGCGCCAATGCGCGCATCCGGCATAGACACATTCGCCGCGTCGGTCGGTCAGCGCCGTCGCCCCAGAGCGACGAAACAGGCTGGCGAGCCAGCCCGGCAAGTCACCACCAACCATGTCGCCATCGCGAGTGTAGCTGGCCCAGCGCGCAGCCAGCCGTGCAAAAATCGCCGACCGCCCAGAGAAACCGCCCTGCAAGGCGTCTTCGAGGTTGAGCAGGCACAGGTAATTTTCACGGCCCTTGCGCACCACCACTTTGGCACGGTGCGTTGCTTCATCGGGGTAGATCGAGCGGGTTTCCTGCGCCAATTGTCGTTGCAAGTTCTTTGTGAAAGTTGAAATGGTGACGGTGCCGCCAGATGCATCAGCCCATAAGGACGCGGGAGCAAGGTAAGCAAGCGTCTTGCCGATGCCCGTTCCCGCTTCGGCAAGCAATAGCGACGGGCTGCCTCGCTCGGCGCGCGGGGCAAAAATTGCCGCCGTCGCCCGTGCCATTGCGCGCTGCCCTTCGCGGCGCTCGCCCCCTTGGGCGGTGATTTGCGTCAAGCGTTCGTCAATTGCGTCGAGCGAAAGCTGTATGTCGCGTGGGCGCGGTGATGGCGGGTTTTCTTCCCATTCGGGCAGGCGCGAAAACAGACCACGGTCACCCTTTTGCGGCAGTGGCAATACCCGCGTCACTTCGGCCGCCCATGCCCATCGTGCGCGTGCCAGCCCCTGCGCCATATCCCACGCTCCCTCGCGCTCTGGCCAATTGGGGTCGGTCAATGTGGCCAGCAGCCGCTGGGCGATAACGGTGAGAAGCTGGGCAGCAGAGGAATCGGTGCCGTCACCAGGCGCTATATCAAGCGCTAGCGCCAACCCCTTTGGCGTAGGCACAGCAAAGCGCGCCGGGTGCACAAAGGCGAACAGTTCCAGCAAGTCTAACCCGGATAAATCAGGATAACCCAACCGCGCGCCAATGATTGGTGCACCCAGGATAATCAGCGACGTGTTTGCGGCCTGCCTGATGGCTTCCTTGCGATCAATCGCCCGCGTCTCCGCACCATCGCAAAGCCAGATACCGGCGTGGCTGGCATGGAGCGCGGGGTAATGCAGTCGAATAGTCACCGTTTGGCACCGTCATTGGAGAGATATTGGCTATATTTTATCGCACATATACGCCACAGGCGCAGTGAAGCTATTAGACAAGCAAAGAACAAATGGCAAACAACGACACATTGATAGCAGAAGCCGCAACTTCAAAGGCCTGGCCGTTTGAGGAAGCGCGCAAAATTGCCAAGCGCTGGCCACAGGGAAAACCAGAGGGTGCCGGGCCGGTGCTGTTCGAAACCGGCTATGGCCCGTCTGGTCTGCCGCATATAGGCACATTTCAAGAAGTGCTGCGCACAACCATGGTCCGCCAAGCTTATCAAACGCTGGTGCCGGGCGCCGTGGCGCGGTTGGTGGCGTTCAGTGACGATATGGACGGGCTGCGCAAAGTGCCCGACAATGTGCCGCAACAAGAGATGCTCACGCGCTATCTCGGCCATCCGCTGACCGCCATTCCCGACCCGTTCGGCCAATATGAGAGTTTTGCGCACCACAATAATGCGATGCTGCGCGCCTTTCTCGATCGTTTTGATTTTGATTATGAATTTGTCAGCTCGACCGAGCAATATCGCAGCGGCGCGTTCGATGATGCGCTTCGCGGCGTGCTGCGCCACTATGACGCGATCATGGGGGTGATGCTGCCCACGTTGCGCGCGGAACGGGCGGCAACTTATTCGCCTATCCTGCCGATAAGCCCATCGAGCAGCCAGGTGTTGCAAGTCCCCGTCACCGTGGTCGATGCAGAGGCTGGCCTGGTGACGTTCGACGATGGCGACACGCGCGTCGAGCAGTGCATCCTGTCGGGCGGGGCAAAGCTGCAATGGAAGGTCGATTGGGCGATGCGCTGGGTAGCACTCGGCGTTGATTACGAGATGTATGGCAAGGATTTGACCGATAGCGGCATCCAGTCGGGCAAAATCGCGCAGATTTTGGGCGGTCGCAAACCCGAAGGGCTGATTTACGAGCTGTTCAACGACGAACGCGGCGAAAAAATCTCCAAATCCAAGGGGAATGGCCTCTCGATCGACCAATGGCTGACCTATGGCACCAAAGAAAGCCTGGCATTCTACATCTACCGCGAGCCAAAATCGGCCAAGTCACTGCACATCGGCGTCATCCCGCGCGCGGTCGATGACTATGAGCAATTCCGCGCCGCCTATGCGGCCCAGGACATGGACAAGCGTCTGGGCAATCCCGTTCATCACATCCATGATGGGCAGGTGCCGGGCGAAGGGCCGCCGGTGACGTTCGGGCTGTTGCTCAATCTGGTCGGCGTTTTGGGCGGCGATGCGACGCCCGAATTGGTCTGGGCATTCCTTGGGAAATATGCGGCCGGCGCAAGTCCAAAAAATGCTCCACAGCTCGACGCGCTGATTGGCCATGCCATCGCCACTAACCGCGATTTTGTGGCGCCGACGCTCCATCGCCGCAAACCGACAGAAGCAGAGCGCGGCGCCTTGCGTGCGCTGGATGCGGCGCTTGAAGCGCTGGGCGAGGGCGCGGCGGCCGAGGATATCCAATCCGCCGTTTACACGATCGGCAAGGATGAGGCCCATGGCTTCGGCTCGCTGCGTGACTGGTTCAAGGCGCTGTACGAAATTCTGCTGGGCAGCGAACAGGGGCCGCGGATGGGCAGCTTCATCGCGCTTTATGGCGTTGCCAATACACGCAAATTGATAGCGGAGGCGTTAGAGTGATTTCGAGTGAAATGGACCATTTCACGGCTCGGAAATCACGGTAAGGGAGCCTGATATGTTCAGCCACATCACCATTGGCGTTGCCGATCTTGACCGCGCAGGGGCATTTTATGACGCGCTGTTATCGCCGCTCGGGCTTGTTCGCCGCGCCGTTACGCCCGATGGCGGGCCGCCATCGATGTGCTGGGCGCTTGCCCGTGGCGGTCTGCCGCGTTTTTACGCCTATATCCCCTATGACGGCGGCACAGCATCGGCCGGCAATGGTGCCATGACCGCCTTCCTCGCGCCATCTCAAGCTGCGGTGACGGAGGCTTACACCGCAGGGATTGCGGCGGGAGGCAGCGATGACGGCGCGCCGGGCGAGCGTGCGCATTATGCCACGGGCTATTATGGGGCGTATCTGCGCGACCCCGACGGCAATAAAGTGCACATCGTTCACCGTGGAGATTTGATGCAATGAACCAGCTTTGGATTGTTTACGGCGCCTATATATTGGCGACTGCCAGCCCCGGCCCCAGCAACATGGCGATTATGGCGACCGCGATGGGTGCGGGCCGCGCGCCTGCGCTGATACTGGCGGCCGGGGTGGTGTCAGGCTCGATGTTCTGGGCGTTGATTGCGGCAACGGGGCTGACCGCGCTGCTTGAAAATTATGCTTGGGCGCTGACCTTTGTCAAGGTCGCGGGCGGGCTTTACCTCCTTACTCTCGCCTATAAATCGGCGCGCTCCGCAATGCGGCCTGCGGTGAGCGAGGAAGCAGACGAAGCGCCGCCGACCAATCCCGCCGCGCTTTATCGCCGCGGGCTTTATCTGCATCTGGGCAATCCCAAGGCCGTGCTAGCGTGGGTCGCGATCATGTCGCTGGGCCTCAGGTCTGATGCGCCCAGTGGCACCTTATGGGCGATCATCGGCGGGTGCGCGTTGCTCGGTTCGCTGGTGTTCGGCGGCTATGCCCTGTTGTTTTCCACCGCGCCGATGGTCCGCGTCTACCGCGCGGCGCGGCGCTGGGCAGACGTCGCCCTGGCGCTGTTTTTCGGCTTTGCTGGGGTAAAGCTGTTGCTATCGCGCGGCTAGAGCGGAGCGGCATTTATCGCTTCGTCATTGCGAGGGCCGTGAGGCCCATGGCAATCTATGGCCAGTATCATGGCCAAACGCCTGGATTGCCGAGCCATTAAATTGTGCACCATGCTGACCGCTTAGAAAGGCGCGATTGTGATGGTGTATCTGAAGGAGTGTTTCGTTCACTTCGCTAGAAAGGCCTTTCATCACAAGCGCCTCGCCTATCACCCGTTCTTGTGCGGTGACCAGCGTATGGCATTCCTGCACACTCATAAGCCCCGCTTCGACTGCAATCTGCCAGGCAATGTGCATCGGGGTGGTTAAAACGCCGCGATGAGCATTAGCTTCGACCTCCCGCAAAGTGGGAAGCCCTATCCCGCTGCGATGCTTCATCGCCCGCACGATTGCGGATTTCCATCGTCGATCATCATTTGCGAGACTTTGCGCTCGTGCTCGTGCTTCCAGCACGGCTTCATCGACGATCCGCCCTCTCTCAATTACAACCGTGCCATCAGCGCTCGTCTCGCACGCATATCCCGGGCTTGCTACAAAGCTATCGAAAACCTCCGTTATCATGGCCTCGGTGCGCGAATAATGGAAGGGCACCGTCTGACAGGCAAGAGGTCGGTATGAATAGATTCCGCAAAACCCTTGGTTCAAGGCACCGCACGCTCCCGTGCCCAAATCAAGCGCCAGCGCCGAAATAGTGAGATATTGTATATCTTCCACTACTTTGCCGTCACGCTTTGACTTTGCATAATATTTATACGCTGCAAAGGCCCCAACCAATCGCTTTACCTGAAAGAACTCATCGCCGACGCTCCCCTGCGCCGGGCGATAATCTACGGATGAGCGTGGCAGGCTGTAGAGCCGAAACATCAGGCGAAAAACAAAGACGTCAGCAAGCGCCGCTGCTTCGGAAAGCTCAACCTCAGGCGGGCGATTGCAGCATTGGCCACATTGCGTGCAGGCAAATCGCCTAGTTGCCGTCACTGCCCAGCCCTACCCCGCCTTTGTCGCCGCAATCCAGCGGTCGATTTTCTGCTCCAAGATGGCGAGCGGCAGCGCTCCGGTCATCAGCACCTGTGCGTGGAAGGCGCGGATGTCGAACCGCGGGCCCAGCTCGGTCTCGGCCTTGCGCCGCAGCCGTTGAATGGTCAACGCGCCGATTTTATACGCCAGCGCCTGACTGGGGATGGCGATATAGCGCTCGACCTCGGCCGTCGCATCGGTGCGGCCCATGTCGCTGTTGGCGAGCATATAGTCGATCGCCTGTTCGCGGGTCCACCCCTTGGCATGGATACCGGTATCAACGACGAGCCGCATCGCGCGCAGCATTTCGTCGGACAGCGTGCCAAAATGTTGATAGGGATCATCATATAACCCCATCTCGGTGCCCAGCGTTTCGGCATAAAGCGCCCATCCCTCGACATAGGCGGTGTTGCCGCCAAAGCGCATGAACGATGGTAGCGCCTCATTCTCCTGTGCCAGGCTGATCTGGAAATGGTGCCCTGGCGCGCCTTCGTGGAGGTAGAGCGTGGTGATGCCCGGCGTGGTCCTGCTCGGCAGGTCATAGGCGTTGAAATAAAATACGCCCGGACGCGATCCGTCGGGTGTGCCGTTATCGTAACTGCCACCAGCCTCAAATTGCTCACGGAACGGCTCGTAGGGCCGGATTTCGAGCGGTGCGCGCGGCAGCGTCGAGAAATAGCGTGCCACCAGTCCATCGACCGCGCGGCCAACCGCATAATAACGCTCAGTCAGTGATTCGCGCGTAGCCTCTTTGAACATCGGATCGGTGCGCAGATGGTTGAAAAACTCAGCTAACGTGCCGTTGAAATGGACCTCGGTTTTGACCGCCTCCATCGTGGTGCGGATGCGCGCGACCTCGCTCAGGCCAAGCTGGTGGATTTGCTCCGGCTCCATGTCGAGTGTGGTCGTTGAGCGCACGAGCTGGCGGTAAAGCGCTGGGCCACCGCGCATGTGGACGAGGCCAACCCCGTCGCGCGCATGGGAGACATAATCGTTTTTGAGAAAATCGCGCAACCGCGTCAGCGCGGGAAACACTTCTGTGGTCAGCGTGGTGCGCAACCTGGCGGTTGCTTCGGCCTTTTGCGCGTCGGTGAAGCTGTCGGGAAGGCGGGTGGCCGGGCCCCAATAGGGCGATTCCTCCAAGGGCTGCGCCAATTGGGTATCAAGCTGCGTAATGACATTGTTGATTGTCATTTTGGCCTCGACAACACCCGACGCCATGCCTTCGCGGAAACGACCAATCGACCGATCGATCAGCGTTGCAAATTGGGTGTGGCGCTTGACGTTATTTTCATAATCCTCAGGCGTGCGGAACGGCGCTGCGCCCTGGCCACTGGCGAAAGTCGGGTAGAATGTGTGAAAACCAGAGAAATGGTTGACCGGACGCACCACCGTTGCCGCCATGATGCCTGGCTCATAGCCGCTCAGCGTATCTTCCTGCGTCCATTTGAATACGTCATAGGCCAGTTGGTCGGTTTCGTTCAGCGCGGCGCGGTCGATATGCAACAGCGCATCAAGATCGGCCCTGGTCGCTGTGCGTTCGCGCTCAAAATAGCCGTCGGTGATAAAATCACCGAGCTGGTCGGCATAACGCATGTCGCCGCGAAACAGCGCAGATAAAGGGTTGCGGCGCAGATTGGCCTCGTCGCTGTCGCGGAATAATTGCCATAGCGCGTCGTGTGGCGCTAGCTGTATCGCGCTTGCGGGCGCTACTGGTGCCGCAGATGTGGCTGATGTCGTGGCTGTGGTGGCGCAGGATTCCAGCGGCAGGGCGATGGAGATGAGCAAGGCAAGGCGGAGCGGAAAATGGGTCATGGGCGGGGTGTCCTGTGGCGATGTATCACTCAAATAATACACCTTTGCGGATAACGCAACCTTGGGGCCTTTGCGCCCATAAGCTTATGGAAAGGGCGGAGCCTTTCTGCCCCGCCCCGCCTCATCCACTTTTCAGCTTCTTAATTTTGCCGCGATTTCCGAGCCGTTCGGCGTGCCGCCTCACTCGAAATCGCTTTCGTCTCTCACCGCGATTTCCGAGCCGTTCGGCGTGCCGCCTCACTCGAAATCGCTTTCGTCTCTCACCGCGATTTCCGAGCCGTTCGGCGTGCCGCCTCACTCGAAATCGCTCTCGCCTCTCACCAGAAGAAATTGTTGATCACGTCCACCACCTCACCAGAGCGGACATCAACCAGCAAGGCATCGTCATAATAACGCACCCAGCGATAGGCGCCATAGGCTTCGGGTAGCCGATTAGCCCAAGGATCGTTTATCCAATATTGGTTCGAATAAAAGAGCGGCCATAGCGAGAAACCTATCGATAGTCGGCGATAATTCCAGTTTCGATAGGGCGAATTATAACGGCCCCAGCTATATTGATCGCGATAGCGGTTGCGGTAGTCGAACCAGTTATAGCGACGGTCGCTGCGCCAGCTGCGATCCCAGTGGCGATCATCATGGCGATCATAGCGCCGGTTGCCATCATAGCCATGGCCGCCGCCATAACCGCGCGAGCGGTCGTAACGGCTGTGGTCGTTACGGTCATAGCGACCATCCCGATCATGACGCTGGCGATCCCAATTGTCGCGTTCATGGCGGTTCACATCGCCGCCGCCGCGCCGCGCATCGCGGATGATCTCGCCACCTAAGCCGCCACCATTGTCGTGGCGACGAGTGCGGTTGTGGCCATTGTCGTAGCCGCCGTCACCGCGGCGCCCCTGCCAGCGGCCCTGGTCTATCGGAGCGTCTGGTGATTGGCGCTGATGGCGTGCATTGCTGTCGTCGCCGCGCGGGTTCCAGCGCACACCGCCGCCATTGTCGCCGCGATCCGCGCGTGGCTCAAAATCAGGGCGGTTTGGCCGCTCGTAGCGCTGTCTTGGCTGCGGCTGATAGTCCGGTTGAGGCTCTGAGCGCGGCTGCGCGTCAGGTGCGCGCCGTTCATGCCCGCCGCGCCTTTCGCCATTGCCGCGATGCTCACCGCCTTCGCGATGCTCACCGCCTTCGCTATGCTCGCCGCGTGCTTCGCGGATGATCCTGTCGCCAAACCCGCCATTTTGCGCTTGGGCTGCGATGGGGGTTAGGGCGGTTGCAGCGGCTAATATGCTCAATATCCAACGATGTATCATTGCTTCATCCTCGGGCCGTAGCTGGCCTCGATTCGCAATTTATGCCTGATAAGATGAGTGGCAGCTTAACCAAAGTGTCATGTTAGCTACAGCCGCAATCCAGATGTTTCGGGCAGGCCCGCCATGATGTTAAGGTTTTGGACACAGGCGCCGCCCGCACCTTTTCCGAGGTTGTCGAGCGCGGCAACCAGCCGGATATGCTGGCCATCTGCGGATGTGAACAGGTCGAGCGTCATCCGGTCACTTGGTTCGGATTGTTTGTGAAGCAACAGCTCACCATTGTGTGCCAACCCGCCGACACTGATGCCGATGCTGTCCGCATAGTGCGCGACCAGCGCGGCGCGCAGATCATCGACCGGGGCAATTCGCGCATCGCGCGCCCGCATCAGCGGCACTTCGACGGCCATTCCGCGATAGGCCGGAACAACCGCTGGCGAAAATAATGGCGCGTGCGACAGGCCGCACTGCGCCTGCATTTCGGGCACATGCTTGTGGCTCAAACCCAGGGCATAGCCGCACCAAGCGATGTCGGACCCCTCGGCCTCAAACCGCTCGATCATTGCCTTGCCACCGCCTGAATAGCCCGACACCGCATTGCAGCTATAATGGCCATCGGCGGGCAACAGGCCGCGCGCCACCAGTGGCGCAATGAGCGCGATAAAAGCGGTTGAATAGCAGCCAGGGTTGCTGACGCGCGATGCCTTGGCGATGGCTTCGCGTTGCCCCATAACCATTTCGGGAAAGCCAAATGTCCAGCTCGGTGCGGTGCGGTGCGCCGAGGAGGCATCGATGATCCGCACATCGGAACCCGCAGCCAGTGATACCGCTTCGCGCGCGGCATCATCGGGCAGGCACAATATAGCAAAGTCCGCTGAGCATAGGGCATTGCGGCGCAGAGCCACATCCTTGCGCTGGCTGTCATCCAGCACGATGAGGCTGATGCCGTCGCGCATAGCAAGGCGCTGCGCAATCTCGATGCCGGTAGTGCCGGCACCGCCGTCGATAAACACTGAAACCGTCATTGGGTTGCGGCGGGGGCAATGTCGGCGCGCGCAACAAAGCCGACGATATGGCCATCGATGGCATAGCCCCAGCCCCAATCTCCGGTGAGGTCGAGCAGCGCAAAAGCTGCTCCGGCGCCGAGCATTGCGCGCGTTTCAGCGCCGCTATCATTGCTTGCCCGAAGCGCGGTTTCACATAGCGTGACCCACGCGGCGGGTGCGGCATAATGGGGTGAGAAATGATGCTCTGCCTCTGCTGCATCGGCAAGGTCTGAACGGATCGCCTGGCGGGTGGGGTCATAGGCGCGCGAGCGGCCCGCCAGCGAAAACTGGACGCGCGGCGGAATTGACGATGGCGGCGTCTCAGTCATGGTCAAAGCATGCAACCCCTATATGTGCAGGCAATTAGCCCAGACTGGTATATAAACACAAGGGAAAGCGATGCTTCCCCCAGCGTAAACGCTAGCGGTTGCGATAGCGCGTCTTTATCGCGCTTCCCCTATCGCAAGCGATAGCGCGTCTTTATCGCGCTTCCCCTATCGCAAGCGATAGCGCGTGTTCAGCATCGCCCAGCAAGCGCGCAGGCCAAGCGCCGCACCGCCCTTGGCGCGGCCGGGTTTGGCGCTGGGTCGCCAGGCAAAGGTGTCGATATGCGCCCAAGGCGTGCCTGCGGGCACAAAGCGGCGCAAAAACAGCGCAGCGGTAATCGCACCAGCAAAGCCGCCGCTGGGTGCGTTGGTCAAATCGGCGATGTCCGATTTCAGCATTTCGTCATAGCCAGCCCATAATGGCATCCGCCACAGCGGATCGTCATTGGCAATGCCGCCGGCCAATATCGCATCGGCCAGAGCGTCGTCATCGCTGAACAGCGGCGGCAGGTCTGGGCCCAGCGCCACCCGCGCCGCGCCGGTCAGCGTTGCAAAATCTATGATGAGGTCGGGAGAGTTTTCACCGGCTAATGTCAACGCATCGGCCAATATCAAGCGCCCTTCGGCGTCGGTATTGTCAATCTCGACAGACAATCCTTTGCGGCTGATGAGGACATCGCCAGGGCGCATCGCATCGCCCGCTATGCTATTTTCGGCCAAAGGAATGATGAGGTGCAGCCTGACGGGCAAGCCGGATTGCAGCACCAGCGAGGCCAGCGCCAGCGCGTGCGCCGCGCCGCCCATGTCCTTTTTCATCAGCGCCATGCCGGCCGATGGTTTGATGTCGAGCCCGCCGCTGTCGAACGTGACGCCTTTGCCGATGATCGCGACCAAAGGCATGTCCGCGCGGCCGTGTTTGACCTCGATCAGGCGGGGGGCGCGATCGCGCGAGGCCGCCTTGCCCACGGCGTGAACAAGCGGGAACTCAGCCGCCAGCCGATCCCCCTTGGTGACGTGGAATTGCGCCTTGTGCGCCCGCGCCAGGGTGTGAACGGCCTCCTCCAACTCGGCGGGCCCCATGTCCGATGCGGGCGTATCGACAAGATCACGGACCATGCAAACCGCCGCGACTTCGGGCAGTGTTGCCGCAATGCGCGCCGGGTCGCTGCTCAGCAATATGCGCGGCTCAAATGGCTCGGCGTCCGCCTTGTATCGGGTGAAGCGATGCTGCGCCGATGCCCAGCCAAACATCGCCACGCCCGGATCGCCACTGGCCAGGCGATAGGTTCCGGGCGGTAGGGCTGCGGCCAATTTGGCTAGGCACCAGCTTGACAGGCTGTTCACATTGGCGGTGACTGTCACGACCGACCAATCATCGGCGCCGTCGCCGGGTATGATAGCATAGGCATAGCCTTCGGGTTTGAGCTGTTGTGCCGCGATGCCTGCGCGGGCGCGCTCTGGCTGTGCTTTCAGCCAGTCGTTGAAACCAGCCTTGTCGACCATGTGGATGGTGCGCGCGGCTTGGCCCTTGTCGGGCTGGATCAGGGTCGAAAAGTCTGTCATGCTCAACACATAGAGCGAATCAATCCTTGGGGGGAAGTGTTATGTTTGTTCGAATATTGGCGTTGCTGGGTGCTTTATTGCTCGGCGGGTGCAGTTTCCAATCGACCATCAACGCGATAGCGAGCGAGGAGCGACAACAAGAGGTTATTGCGACTGCACAAGCAATATGCGCCAACCCCCAATCGATGCGCGACCGTTTTGCGCCGGAGCTTTGGGCGCAGCTTGAGCCGCAATTACCGCAGCTATCGGCGTCGTGCCCAGCGACGGACGCGGTTTATCAAATAACTGGGGTTAGCATTGACACCGAATCAACGACCAGTGCCCCGAGCCAGCGCCGTGAAGACATCTCTGTCGTTGCCGGTTCAGAGGCAGGGCCATGGACGGTTTTTGAGTTTGTCTTTAGGCAAGCAGGCAATGGCCCTATGCTGATAACGACTATGAATACCGAGAAAACGGCGACAATGCCGGGGTATCTCGCCGACGTTCAGGCATGGAATGACAGCGTCAACACCGTTCGTATCGTTGGCGCGATTATTCTCGCGCTCATTGTCGGCGGCATCTGGTTGCTGGTCCGCCGTTCGCGGCGACGCAAAGCAGCGCGTTTGGCTGCGGCTGCGAATAGCCCGCCGACGATATGAGCATGATGGGGCGCAGTTTCTGGTGAGCTGACCTTAGCGCCTCACTCCGCCGCTTGTGCCAGTGCGGCGGGCCGGTTCTGCCGGATCGGCGGGGCCCCCGCCTTGGCAAAGCGGAGCACGCCATCGTTTATCGGGCCATTGAGCAACAGCTTTTTATCGCGCAGATAATCCTGGTTGAGCCGCCATGGGTCTGCTGCGCCATTTTGCGGAATATGGCCAAGCCCGCGCTGAATATAGCCCGATGAGAAATCGAACAGGATATCATCGACTTTCGCATCGTCATCGGACAGGTACGGAACAACACTATCGGCCCCCGTCGCTTTCATATGATTGAGCAACCGACAGGTATAGGCGCTGACGATGTCGGCCTTCAGCGTCCAGCTGGCATTGAGATAGCCGAACACGATCGACAGGTTGGGGATGTTCGAGAACATCAGCCCCTTGTAATAAAAATGATCGTGCCAGTTGATCGGCTCGCCATCGACGCTGAACGCGACCTTGCCCGCCATCGCGATTTTGAGGCCAGTCGCGGTGATGATGATGTCGGCGTCGATATGTTTGCCCGACGCAAGCTGCACCCCGCCCTGGGTGAAACGCTCTATCGTGTCGGTGACGACGCTGGCGTGCCCCTGGCGTATGGCGTCAAACATATCATTGTCGGGGACCAGGCACAGCCGTTGATCCCAGGGGCCATAGGGCGGGGTATAATCCGCCTCGTTCATGGTGCCGCCCAGCCCATCGCGCACCTTGCCGATCAGCCAGTCGGCGACCTTTTGCGGTTTGGCGCGGGCGCGTTTGAATGCATAATCCGTCATGTGGATATTTTTGAACCGCGTTGCCGCATAGGCCCATTTTTCTGGCATGATGTGGCGCATGAAATTGGCGAGGCCGTCCTCGGCTGGGCGGATGAAATAATAGGTCGGCGTGCGTTGTAGCATGGTGACATGCGCCGCCCCTTTGCCGTCGCCCTTGTCCGTCATATTGGGCAGCAGGGTGACCGCCGTCGCGCCGGACCCGATGATGACCACCCGCTTGCCCGCATAATCGAGATTTTCCGGCCAGAATTGCGGGTGAATAATCTGCCCCTTAAAGTTTTCGCGTCCGGCAAATTCCGGGTCATGGCCGGCGTCATGGTCGTAATATCCCGACCCCATATAGAGGTAGCGCGCCGTCATCGACGCGCTCGTGCCATCGCTGCCTTCCATCTCCAAAGTCCAGCGCGCATCGGCGGATGACCAATGTGCCGCCACCAATTTATGATTAAAACGGATAGTGTCGCGAAGGCCCCGCTCATCGACGATGCGATTGAGATAGGCAAGGATGCTGGGCCCGTCCGCAATCGCCTTTCGCTCGGTCCACGGCTCGAATACAAACCCCAGCGTGTGCATGTCGCTGTCGGATCGGATTCCGGGATAGTTGAATAAATCCCAGGTGCCGCCGAGGTTGGCGCGTCTTTCAATCAGGGTAAAGCTGTGCTCCGGGCAATGTTGCTGAAGGTGCACAGCCATGCCTATCCCCGAAATGCCCGCGCCGATAATCGCAACGTCGATGTCCGCTTCGCTCATTGTGCCTATCCCGCTATACCTTGCTTACCGAGGCGCAGCTTATCAACACCATTGTTAATTGCAACCGATTGACGCTTCGGATTGCATATTGTGGGAATGGCGATAAATGCGGTCATTAAATTGTCACATCATCGTCATGATTTTGTCATGAAAGAGGGGTCGCTTCATCCGCCAAATTGCTGCCTTGCCGTATAGGACCGAGGGAAATGCGGTTGATGCGCCGGTTCTTGTGCTGCTTGTGACATCGCGCGGTACGGGGCGCTGGGTGATTCCCAAGGGCAATGTCTCCCTCGGGGTTCCGCCCCATGTCGCGGCGGCGCAAGAGGCGGAGGAGGAAGCGGGGGTGCGCGGAGCCACTTGCCCAATGCCGCTCGGGTCGTATCGTTATCGTAAATTGCGCGCCAATGGCGCTTCGTTGATGTTGGACGTTGACGTTTTCCCTTTTGCTGTGACCGAGGAGCTGGCCGATTGGAAGGAAGCGCATGAGCGGACGCGCCAATGGTTTACGCTGGGCGAGGCCGCCGATCTGGTCGACGAGGCTGATCTGAGCGATCTGATGCGCTCGTTCGGCCCGGCCGAGTTCAAGGCTGCGGCAAGCCGGTTTGACATGTTCAATGCAGTTGCAAATACAACAGGGGTCAGAACAATGTTCGCATGGTTTAAGCGACTTTTGCCCGAACAGGGTGACTTTTTCACACTATTTGAGGCGCATGCCTCGACGCTGGTTGCGGGCTCTGATGCGCTGTCACGGCTGGTTCAGGGCGGCCCCGACATGGCCGATCATATCAAAGAAATTGTCGAGCGAGAGCATGAGGCGGACAATATCATCCGCACCGTGCTGCAAACCGTGCGCCGCACCTTCCTGACGCCATTTGATCGCAGCGCTATCATCAGCCTGATTAGCGCCATGGACGATGCGATCGACCAGATGCAGCAAACGGCGGGCGCCGTTGACCTATACGAAGTCACCATTTTTGACCAAGAGATGAAGGATATGGCGGCGATTATCCGCGATGGTGCGCGCGTCACCGCCGAAGCGATGCCGTTGCTGCGCAACATTGGCAAAAATGGCACGCGGCTCCACGAATTGACAGAGCGTTTGGTGCGGATGGAGGGGCATGCCGATGAAATCCATGCCGCTGGGCTCAAACGTTTGTTCGCTGAACATGGCAAAAAAAATACGCTGCATTTCATCGTTTCGCGCGAGATTTATCAACATCTGGAGCGTGTCGTTGACCGATTAGAGGATGTCGCGAACGAAATTGACGGTCTCGTCATCGATCACGCCTGATAGGGGACGAGATCCATGCATGACCTGGCCTTTTCTTTGCTCATCGCCCTGATCATTCTGGCGCTGGCGTTTGACTTCCTCAATGGCCTGCACGACGCCGCCAATTCGATTGCCACCGTCGTTTCGACCAAATTATTGTCGCCGCTGATGGCGGTTCTTTTTGCTGCGTTCGGCAATTTTGCGGCCTATTGGATTATGGGCCTGCATGTCGCCGAAACGGTTGGCAAGGGGATAATCAACAAAGATGCGGTGACCCCGGCCGTTGTGTTCGGCGCGCTCATCGGCGCAATGTTTTGGAATGTGCTGACGTGGGTGAAGGGCATACCGTCATCCTCAAGCCACGCGCTGATCGGCGGGTTGCTGGGCGCAGGCATTGCGCATGCGGGTTTTGGGGTAGTCGAATCGGCGGGTACAACGAAAACATTGATCGCGATATTCCTGTCGCCGACCATCGGATTTTTGATTGCGATGACGCTGATGCTCATCACATCGTGGTTGTTCAGCGGGTTTCAGCCACGCCGGGCCGATGGCGTGTTCAAGGTGCTACACCTATTTTCTTCCGCCGCTTACTCGATCAGCCATGGCGGCAATGATGCGCAAAAAACCATGGGGATCATCACCGTCCTCCTCTATTCAACGGGCAATCTCGGCGCAGAGTTTCATGTGCCGCAATGGGTGGTGATCAGCTGTTACCTTGCTATCTCGCTCGGCACATTGTCGGGCGGGTGGAAGATTATCCAGACGATGGGGACAAAGTTGACGCGGCTCAATCATCACAGCGGATTTTGCGCCTCGACGGCGGGCTCGTTCGTCGTGTTTGGCGCGTCAATCCTGGGGATACCGGTATCGACAACGCATGCCATTACCGGAAGCGTTGTCGGGGTCGGCGCGGCCAAGCGGGCAAGCGCGGTGCGGTGGGGGGTGGCGAGCCGCGTGGTTGTGGCGTGGTTCATCACCATCCCCGCCAGCGCGGCGGTTGGTGCGCTATTTTACTGGCTGAGCACAATATTGAGCTAGGCAGTCTACTCTATACGGCGGGCTTTGGTGCGCGATGGCGGATCAGCCCTTCCTGCGCGCAACTGGCGACCAGGCGGCCGTCGCGCGCATAGAATCGCCCGCGGTTAAACCCGCGCCCGCGCCCCGCCCACGGGCTGTCGCATACGTAAAGCAGCCAGTCATCGATGCGAAAATCATCGTGCAGCCACACCGCATGGTCGAGGCTGGCGCTCATCATGCCCGGCGTGCGCCAATTGACGCCATGCGGCAACAGCGAGGTGCCAAGCAGCATCATGTCCGACGCATAGGCCAAGATGGCGCGGTGCAGATTGGCATCATCGCCGTTCACCGCTAGCGCCTGCGCTAGGGGAAGGTCAGACAAAGGCGCGCCGAGCCGCAGCCAACTGTGCGAGCTTGCAGGGGCGGGTGAAGGGTTGAGGAACGAGCGGTTCTCTACCGGGCGGATCTCGATCGGGCGAACGCGCTGAAACCGCGTCATCAGCGCGGCGGTGGCTGGGTCAGTTTCGGCCTCGATCCGCTGATTTTCGGACAGCAATTCCTCTGGCTCCGGCACATCGGGCATGGCGTCCTGGTGCGCGAAACCCGCCTCAAACTTGTGAAACGACGCTGTCATGGTCAGGATTGGGCGGCCCGCTTGTTCGGCAATGATACGGCGTGTCGAAAAACTGCCGCCATCGAAATCGGTGCGCACCCGATAGGTGATTTCCAGATCCTC
This sequence comes from Sphingopyxis sp., assembly GCA_040079655.1. Taxonomy (GTDB): domain Bacteria; phylum Pseudomonadota; class Alphaproteobacteria; order Sphingomonadales; family Sphingomonadaceae; genus Sphingopyxis. Next base: position 25,400 of record JBEBJX010000006.1, read on the forward strand.
GTCCCCCGCGCGCATGAAATAACAATGGAGCGAGTGGAGGATGCGCTCACACTCGACGGTGCGCATCGCTGCCATCAGCCCCTGTGCAATCACTTGTCCGCCGAACACGCGGCCTTGCCCGCCGGGTTGGCGCGATCCGATATAGCACAGCTCGCCGCTTGGCCGCACGTCGAGCAATGCCAGTAACTGGGCGACGCGCCCCTCCAACGTAGTTGCCGGTTCGTCTTGTGTCGTGGGGAGTGTCATCGGCATGCCTTGGTTATTGGTGCGATGCAGCATAGCGGGCCATTGCAAGTTATACAATTGCTTCGATTTTCCGGTGAGTTATAGTCTAGCCAAAGCATAGGTCATTGAGTGGCAATGCGTGGCAATGGGGGCGGTGGATGAGCGATCTGGATGCACAGAGGCTGGATTGGCCTGTCATGACCTTGCCGGATATAGAGGCGATCCTCTGTGCGCCGGGGGCTCCATTTGAAATGGAAGCGGTGGTTGTCAATGGCGTGGCGACACGCGCGTGGAAAAATGCGCCGCCTAGCCTGATCGCGCTGTTGAACGCCGCACGCGCCTATGGCGACCAGGTTTTTTGCGTCCTCGACGATGAGCGCGTTACCTATGATGGCTTTTATCGCGCAACCGCAACCCTCGCCAAATATTTAAGCGATCAAGGCATCGCCCCTGGTGATCGCGTGGCATTGGCGATGCGCAATCTGCCCGAATGGCCGGTTGTCTTGTTTGCGGCGGCGGCATGTGGGGCGATAGTCGTGCCGCTTAACGCCTGGTGGACGGGCCTGGAACTGGACTATGCCTTACGCGATTGTGGCGCGAGGATGCTGGTTTGCGATGCGCAGAGGCTAGAGCGTGTTGCGCCGCATTTGCCGCACCTGCCCAACCTCACGGCGATCATCACCACCCGATCTTCTGGCCGATCAACCGACGAAAATCTGTCGCTGCAATCGCTTATTGGCCCGGCAAATGGTTGGGGTGAACTGGCCGAATTTGCGATGCCTGACCTGCCGATTGACCCCGACGATGCTGTCGCAATCTTTTATACATCGGGGACAACGGGGCATCCTAAGGGTGCGTTGATGAGCCACCGCAATTTGATGACCAACATCATGTCGAGCGCCTATGGCGCTGCGCGCACGGTGATGCGCCGGGGAGAAGCGCTGCCCGAGTCCGCCCCGCGCACGTCGCTGCTCGTCATCCCGCTGTTTCATGTCACAGCGTGCAGCGCGGTGTTGATGGGCAGCATTGCGTCTGGCTCGGCAATCATATTGATGCATAAATGGGACACGATCCGTGCGTTTGAGCTGATCGAGCAGGAGCGAATCAACTCAACCGGCGGTGTGCCGACGATTGCGTGGCAATTGATCGAACACCCCGACCGCGCCAACTATGACCTCTCCAGCCTTGATACGATCGCCTATGGCGGCGCACCATCAGCGCCAGAACTGGTTCGGCGGATAGCATCTGATCTCAAATCCCAACCCGGCAATGGTTGGGGGATGACCGAAACTACGGCGACGGTGACTGGGCATTCCGCCGAAGATTATCTCAACCGCCCGACCAGTTGCGGGCCACCAGTGCCCGTGTCCGACCTTAAAATCATGGATGAAGCGGGCGAGGTAGAGCTTGCCGTCGGAGAGCGCGGGGAATTATGGGTGCGCGGGCCCCAAATCGTGCTTGGCTATTGGAACAATCCCGAAGCCACCGCCGCGACCTTCATCGATGGCTGGGTGCGCACCGGCGACATCGCCTATCTCGACGATGAAGGTTTTTGCTTCATTGCCGATCGCGCCAAGGATGTGATTATTCGCGGCGGCGAAAACATCTATTCCAGCGAGGTCGAAAATATCCTCTATGACCATCCAGCGGTGACCGATGCCGCGCTCATCGGCTTGCCGCATCGCACGCTGGGCGAGGAGCCGGCTGCGGTGATTCACCTTGCACCGGGAATGTCGGCGAGCGAGGCCGAGTTGCAGGCCTGGGTCAGGGAGCGGCTGGCCGCGTTCAAAACCCCGGTGCGGATTGTTTTTTGCGACGAGACATTACCGCGCAACGCCAATGGCAAAATCATGAAACGCGAATTGAAGCCGCTGTTTGATTGAGCAAGGCTCTGGCTTTACGCTTTTTCCAAGGCGCATTGCAGGGGGTGTTGATGTTGCCGGGCGCAATCCATCACCTGGCCAACCTTGGTTTCGGCGACCTCCAGGCTGAAGATACCGCAAACACCCACGCCGCGCTGATGAACATGCAGCATGACCTGTGTCGCCTGTTCCACGTCCATACGGAAAAATTGCTGGAGCACCATGACGACGAACTCCATCGGCGTATAATCATCGTTGAGCAACAACACCTTGTATAAAGAGGGTTTTTGGGTGCGGACGCGGGTGCGGGTGGCAACGCCGACATTGGTGCCGTCGCCGCTCTTGTCGTCGCCGTTCTTGTCGTCGTCACGGGCAGCGCGGGGCCAGTCGAGATGCCAGTCGGAATGCCAGTCGGAATGCCAGTCAAGGTGATTGTGTTGATGCATGGTCATATCAAGATAAGGCAAAGCATCCCGCTCGCCAAGGGGGATTTGGTGCAATCAAAGCAAAAGCCCGCCCCTCGCGTGAGGAACGGGCTAGCGCTTAATCTGTGCGGCGAGGCGGGAGGAGGGAGATGCCTCGCCAGCGACAGATTGAAACTTATGCAGCAGCTTTGAGCTTGCTCACAGCCAGCGCGATGCGGTTGCTGATCGGCTGGAAAGCGTCGTTAGCAAGCTTGACCGTCAGTTCGCTGGTCTTCGCGCCCTGCTTGACCATCACATCGAGCGCGCTGCGCGACAATTCGGTTTGCAACGCGAGAAACTCAGCAGGGGTCTTGACCGCAGCATAGCGCTTGGCGGCAACCGTGGTGTCTTCGACAGATTGCTTGGCGAATGCGGCCAGTTCCTGACCGATGACTTCGGCGCCCTTGGCTGCAATTTTCGCTGATTCGACGATCGCTTCGACGTTGCCGCGCGAAAACTCGACAGCATCCTTAGCGAATTCCTGGCCCTTTTCAGCGGCGGCCTTGGCGCGGGCCTGCATTTCGCTGACGAAGGTTTCGCTCGTGGCTTTGGCTTGATCGGCAACCTTGGTTGCTTCTTCGGTCATCTTCTTGGCTGTTTCGGTGATCATGGTCGTTCCTTTCTGGAAAGTTGATTGGGTGGAGGCAGCGGCCTTGACGGCGGCTGCCTTGGTTGGGGTTTTAACGATAGGGGTCTTGACGATAGCGGCCTTGGCAACAGGCTTTGCGGCCTTGGCCACCTTGGCAGCGGGTTTGGCTTTAACGGGCTTGACGGTAGTTTTGACCGCCACGACCTTCGCGGGGGCGGCAACTGCCACCTTCTGCGCAGGCTTTGCAACTTTGGCGGTGGCCGGCTTGGCGACTGCAACCTTCGCAGGCGCAGCAACGACGGTTACTGGCTTCGCTGCAACCACCTTGGCGGCTACGGGCTTGGCCGCTGGCTTGGCCTTTACCGGAACATCGGCAGCTGCGGCGGCATAAGCCAGTTCAGCAGAAACATTGTCATTACGCGTGGCCATCTGTGGCACTCCAATCATCAGGCGGCACTATCGCCGTCTTTGTTGCAGTGCACAATAAGCATGCCGGAAGTGAATTGCAAGTGTTTTTTGTGCAGTGCACAAAAATAATTTACCGCATTCGCACATAGCGGCCCGGTGCGTCTTCAATCGCCACCGATTTTCCCTTACCAGGAATGCGCGCGCCCTTGGCCGCGACCTTTGCGGCACCCTGCGCGCTCAGCCAGGCTAGCCAATCGGGCCACCAGCTGCCCTTGACTTCGCGAGCTCCGGCAATGAAGGCATCGAGCGTGTCGGGCGTAGATGACGTGGGCGCATCGTTGATCCAATGCTGATATTTCCCGGCCGATGGCGGGTTGACCACACCGGCGATATGCCCTGATCCCGCCAACACGAACCGCTTTGGCCCTGCCAGATGATGCATGATTTTCCATACGCTGTTCGCAGGTGCAATATGGTCTTCGCGTCCCGCCTGTATATAAGCGGGGGTGGTGATGCGCGTCAGGTCAATCGGCGTCCCTTCGGCGCTGAGCGACCCTGGCACCACCAGTCGATTGTCGCGGTATAGATCGCGCAAATAGCTTTGGTGCCATTTGGCGGGCAGGTTGGTGGTATCGCCATTCCAATACAGCAGGTCGAACGGCGGGTAATCGTCACCCATCAGATAATTATTGATGACATAGTTCCAGATCAGATCGCGTGAGCGCAGGGCATTGAAGGTTGCGGCCATGTATCGGCCGTCGAGATAACCGCCCGACGATAACTCTTCTATCATCGCCAGATGCTGATCATCGACCATCAGCGATAAGTCGCCGGCTTCGGAGAAATCGACCTGCGCGGTAAAGAAGGTCGCGCTTTTGACCACGTCTGCCTCGCCATGCGCAGCAAGCAGCGACAGGGTGGCGGCGAGCGTTGTCCCCGCGACGCAATAGCCGATGGCATGGACGCTCGCTACGCTCAGCATATCGCGGATGGTGGCGATGGCGTCGATCTGCGCGGCGATATAATCGTCCCACACCACATCGGCCATGCTTTCATCTGCCGATTTCCAACTGACGATGAAAGTGCTGATCCCCTGTTCGACACACCAGGCGATGAAGCTTTTTTCCGCGTTGAGATCGAGAATATAATAGCGGTTGATCCACGGCGGAAAGATGACCAGCGGCGTTTCAAACACTTGGATGGTCGTCGGCGTATAGTGGATCAACTGATACAGCGGGGTTTCGTGAACCACTTTGCCAGGCGTGGTGGCGATGTTAACGCCGAGTTCGAAACGGCTGGTGTCGACATGTGTCATCTGCCCGCGCTTCAGGTCGTTCAACATATGCTCCAGCCCGCGGATAAGGTTTTCGCCGCGCGTCTCCATCGTTCGTTTGAGGACGGTGGGGTTGGTCAGTGCAAAATTGGAGGGGGCAAGTGCATCCACCAGCCCCGCCGTGGCAAAGCGCAGCTGCGCCTTTTCGTGCGGGTCAATGCCATCGACCGCGTCGGCACTGGCGATCAATCGCTCGGCGATCAGCGCGTAGCTTTGGCGAATGAAAGCGAACAGCGGGTGCGCCTGCCATTCGGGTGCGGCAAAACGGCGGTCTTTTTCCGGCGATGGGTCTGGCCGTTGGCCGGTGGCAAAACCCTGCCACAAAGCCATATTCTCCTGCCAGAAGCTGGTGGTGGCACTCAGCCAATTGCTACCAAGGCTAGCAATGCTGGCGAGATGCGGGGGCGATGTCATGGCGTGGACAGATGGCTCGCTCACGGCTTTGGACCAGATGCGGGGGTCCATCAATTGCGATACCATCGCCCTGCCGATGTCATGCCCCTCTGGCGACAGCGCAAACTCCATCAATAATTGCTGCGCGCGGCCAAGCACATCTGTCCAATGCTGGAAATCCTCCAGCGTGGGCGCCATGGTCAGCAGATCGTCGACATCATCGCTCATCGCTTTTTCCCTGCTCCATATGCTATCAACGGTTGCACAGTCGCCAGCCTCCCGATAGCCTATTGCCATGACTTTTACCATAAACGGTTTTGACCTATCCGCCTTTGTCGCCTCCACTTTGGCGGAGGATTTAGGCGAGTTTGGTGACATCACTTCGGCGGCGGTTATTCCCGCCGATGCGCGGTTCGACAGTGTGATGGACAGCCGCGATGCCATTGTCGTTGCGGGATTGCCGATTGCGGCGGCGTTTTTTCGCAAGCTAGACCCCGATTGCATCATCGAGATATTGGCGGAGGAAGGCGCGGCCGTTCCTGCCAAAGCCGATCTGATGCGAATCAGCGGCAATGCGCGGGCCTTGCTGGCCGCAGAACGCTCGGCGCTCAACACCGTCCAGCATTTGAGCGGGATAGCGACGATGACGCGGACCTATGTCGATGCGATCGCGGGCACGGGGTGCACATTGCTCGATACGCGCAAGACCATCCCCGGCCTTCGCGTGCTGGAGAAATATGCAACGCGGATGGGCGGCGCGACCAACCACCGGATGCGGCTCGACGATGCGGCGATGATCAAGGATAATCATGTCGTGGTCGCGGGCGGGGTTGGCGAGGCGGTGCGCCGCGCTGTTGCGGCGGGGATCGCGCGGATCATCCTCGAGGTCGACGCGCTTGATCAGATCGAGCCGGGGATAAAGGCAGGGGCGACGCATCTGTTGCTCGATAATATGGATGTGGCGAGCCTGCGCAGCGCGGTGGCCATGGTGGCGGGCCGTGTGCCAACCGAGGCGTCTGGCGGGGTAAGGCTCGACACGATCCGCGCCATAGCGATGACCGGCGTTACCTATGTGTCGGTCGGGCGGTTGACACAAAGCGCGCCAGCGGCCGACATAGGATTAGACCATGTCAGCGCCTGAATCGCCTCGCTCACAGGAGCCTGAGCCAAAATCGCGCCCAAAATCGCGCCCAAAATCGCGCAAGGCCAAGCTGCTCGGATTCGGGGTGGCAGTGATGAGCGGTATCGCGTTGTCGAGCGTGTTTCGCTCTGATCCGGCCGTGATCGATGATGTGCTCGGCGCCGCGAGCGGCCAAGACGCTACGTGCCGCATCCCCGACGATTTTGCCAGCCCGCGCGTCGAACGACCTCGCCCCGAACAGGTGCGGCGCACAGTGGTGACGCGCTATATATTGGCGCTTTCCTGGTCTCCCGGTTTTTGCGCGGCGCATGGGCGCGAGGCCGACAATGCGATGCAATGTAGTGGAGAGGCCGGTCCGTTCGGCTTCATCCTCCATGGGTTGTGGCCAGAGACTGACGGGCGCGACTGGCCGCAATATTGCGCACCGACCCGCGCTATTGCGCGCGAAACGTTGCGCGCGCATTTGTGCATGACGCCCTCGCCGCAACTGCTGCAACATGAATGGGCGCGCCACGGGTCGTGCATGGCGGCAACGCCAGAGGCCTATTTCGACACGGCACAGCGCGCATTTGACCGCGTGCACCGGCCCGATATGGCGGCGTTGACGCGCAATGGCCAACTGCGTGCGGGCGATGTCCGCCGCGCCTTTGTCGCTGCCAACCCAGGCATGCCGATGAACGCAGTGATGGTGAGCGCTGGCCAGGGCGGCTGGCTCGACGAGGTGCGGCTGTGCCTCGACCGCCGCTTTGCCTATCGCGCCTGTCCGGCGGGGGAGCGCGGCGCGACCGATGGCGCAAGGGTGAGGATATTTTCGACGGGCGTTCGTTAACCATGAAACTGGCGGATGTCCGAAGGTGGGACGCTTGCCCTGTTAACCCTCTTTGCCTCTAGCCATGGGTAAACGACACGTTAAATGTCGGCGCATGGACAGCAAACTCAAAGCCATTTTTGGCATCACCAGTGAACCAACTTTCATGCGGCAGCAGGACATCATCGTCGGCGACGCGCCCTCGGGCCGCGCCCTTCGCGCACGTTATGTCGAAAATGAGACCTGGCTCAGCATGGCTGGCCTCAGCGCAGGCGACCTGCGCGACATGGTGATGACGTTCGCCTTGGTTTTTGTCGGTGCGATGATATTTCTACTCTGAACTTTCATCGCGTACCCTTCAATCGCACGCCAAGTGCAGCCGCTGCGATATCCAGGCCGACACCAGACAGGCGGCGGCAACCAGGAATAATGTGTCGGCTGTGCTGATGCCCGCGGCAGCAAGAACCGAATAGAGCCCCGCCCCAACCACCATTGCACCAGAGTTGACGATATTGTTCGCGGCAATGGTCCGCGACGTTTGCGATTTATGGACGGTCGTGGTGAGGAACGCATAGAGCGGAACCACGAACATGCCGCCGGTGACGGCGATACCGAACAATGCCGCGATGATGATATCTCCCTGACCACTGGAAAGGAATTGTTGCCAGCCAATCAGGCTCGAAGATAGCGGCACCCAGCCCCTTATGGCCCACCACAGCATCAGCACGAACAGCCCCATGCCAATGACCGACGCGGGAGCATATTTGGCTGACACTTTGCCGCCAAGCAGCCAATTGATCGCTACCGAGCCAATGGCGACGCCGACCGAGAATATGGCGGTGAATGTGGTCGCCACACTATTGTCGCCGCCCAAAGAATTTTTGACCATCGGCGGGAATTGCGCGACCAGAACCGCGCCAATCGCCCAGAAGAAACTGATCGCCATAATCGCCAGGAACAGGTGGCGGATATGCATGGTGTCAGCCACCAGCCGCCAGCTTGATCGGACGATATTCCAGTCGATGGCAAGCGGCGGCGCTTCATCTTCTGGCGGTGCGCTGGGGACATATTGCGCGGTCAGGCGGCCGACAACCGCGACGGCAATAACCGCAAGAGCAGCCCAGTGACCGGGGATGATACCGCCCGCTATGGTTCCCGACAGGATCGCCATATAGGTGCCTGCTTCAACCAAGCCGGTGCCGCCCAGCACTTCATCCGCGTTCAGATGTTGCGGCAGGATGCCATATTTTATCGGGCCGAAAAATGTCGAATGAACCCCCATCGCGAACAGCGCCACAAACATTAGCTCAATGCTGTGAAGCCAAAGGCCGGCTGCGCCCACAAGCATGATGCCGATTTCGGCGCTTTTGATGATGCGGATAACGCGCATTTTGTCGCTGCTGTCGGCAATTTGCCCCGCGACCGCAGACAGCAGGAAAAATGGCAAAATGAAAATTGCGCCCGCCAGCGCGTTATAATAGGCTTCTTCCGCTTCGCCCCCATCAAGGATGGTGTATGTGGCGAGGATGACCATCGCCATTTTGAACAGATTGTCGTTAAAGGCGTTGAGGAATTGCGTGGCAAACAGTGGCAGGAAACGCCGTTTGCCCATTAGCCGCATAGCGCTGTGCATATCTTGTCTTTGCTCCCAATCCCTAGGGTCTGTCATATGCGTATCGTTGGGCGCGGTCAAAAGCCTTTTGCTATAGAATGGCTTTGCGATATGATGATGTCAGAATAATGAAATCCGCATTGGGGTGCGCGCCGTTGCTGAGCTTGCCAAATATATTGACATTATCACGCATCTTTGCGGTACCCCTGTTGGTGGCCTTGCTGTGGTTTCCTGGTTGGAACGAAGGGTGGATTGCCGGATGGGCGCTGTATAGCGTCATTGGCATTACCGATTATTTCGACGGCTATCTGGCGCGGGCGCAGGGCACTGTTTCAAAACTGGGACAGTTTCTTGATCCGATTGCCGACAAGATATTGGTGGCGGCGGTGATCATATTGCTGGTCAGCACGCGGCACGAACCCGGCGCCATCCACGATTTCAACATCATCCCGGCTTTGATCATCCTGGTCCGCGAGATTGCGGTGTCGGGCCTGCGCGAATTTTTGGCCGGTTTGCAGGTTTCTGTCCCGGTCAGCCAATTGGCAAAATGGAAAACGACGTTTCAGATGGTGGCGCTTGGCGCGTTGATCCTTGCCGGTGGATTTCCGCAATTTGCCTTTATCAAAACGGTCGGCATCGGCTGTCTGTGGGCTGCGGCCCTTCTCACGGTGGTTACCGGATGGGATTATCTGCGCGTTGGCCTCAAACATATGGAGTGAGCGTTAGCGGGCAACATATTGCGCGCGCAATATTTCCGCCAACAGCTGAAACTCTTTTTCGCGCGGGCTGTTGCGCCGCCACACCAGCGCGATTGATCGGCTGTCATGATCGGACAGCAATGGCCGCGTAACCACGCGCGTCTGTGCTAACAGGCCGGCGTCAATCGCCATTTGCGGGATCATGGTGAGGCCAAGGCCGTTGTCCACCATTTGCACCAATGTGTGGAGCGAGGTGCCGAGCATTCGCGCGCCGGCCCTTAAATCCGGGCGATTACATGCGGCGAGTGCATGATCTTTCAGGCAATGGCCGTCCTCTAACAACAGTAATTGCACAGGGTCAATGCTGGATGGCGCGATGTTATCTGGCAATGTTGCTGCCATTTCCGCCGACATCGCCAACAGAATCCGGTCGTCAAACAGCGCTGCGTGCTCAACATCGCCGCACGCATAGGGCAGCGCCAACAGCACGCAATCGACATTGCCATGATGGAGATTGTCGCAAGCCATCTGGCTGGTTTCTTCGCGCAGGAACAATTTGAGGTCAGGGCGCTCAACGCGCAGTCGCGGCAGCAATGTCGGCAGCAAAAATGGCGCTATGGTCGGGATAACGCTCATCCGCAGCTCCCCCGCAAGCGGGGTTCCCGCCGCAGCCGCCAACTCCGCCAGCTCCTCCGCTTCGCGTAATACACGGTGCGCGCGGGTGACGATGTGGTCACCGAGCGGCGTAAAGCGCACAACGCGCCGTGTCCGCTCAACCAGCATGATGCCAAGCAGGGCCTCAAGCTCGCGTATCCCGGCGGACAATGTCGACTGCGTCACATGGCTGGCATCGGCCGCACGTCCAAAATGGCCATGTGCTTTGAGTGCCACCAAATATTGCAGCTGTTTGAGCGTCGGCAAGTAGGTTTGCATTTCGCGCTATCCCGATAAGTAGTGGCTCAATAATCGAAATTGTCTATCAACAGCCACTTGTCAAGCGGGCTGCCATTGCCAATTTGAAACCTATGGCTAAGTTCATGCGAATAAGGGGATAGTTCCGCACTCCCCGCAATAAAGGGCGCCTATGTTTACCTCTCTCATCGATTATCTTGCATCTATCAAGGCGCGCGACCCGGCACCGCGCTCGCACTGGGAGATTTTGCTCTATCCCGGCCTGTGGGCGATGGGAATGCACCGCATCGCGCATTGGCTGTTCGAGGCAGAGCTGTATTTTCTGGCGCGGCTGGTCAACCATATATCGCGATTTGCGACCGCCATCGATATTCACCCTGGCGCAACGATCGGGCGGCATCTGTTCATCGACCATGGCTTTACGGTGATCGGCGAAACAGCGACTATCGGCAATGATGTCACTATCTATCAATGCGTAACATTGGGCGGGACCAACCCTGCCAATGGCGTGGCGGGCAAGCGGCACCCGACGCTGGAGGACGGCGTGATTGTTGGTTCTGGCGCCCAGATATTGGGGCCGATAACGGTTGGAGCGCGCGCGCGTATTGGCGCCAATGCGGTGGTGACCCGTGAAGTCCCGGCAGGCGCGGTGATGGTTGGCATTCCGGCCAAGCCGATGCTGGTCGATGCGGCCGAATATGCGCGCGAGTTCACCCCTTATGGCACGTGCTGCAACGAATTGTTTGACCCTCAAACGCAAAAGCTGGAGTTGCTGCAATGCCAGTTGCTGGAAATGCAGGGGCGGATCGCGGCGTTGATGGATGCGCGCGACCCGCAACAGTCGGTAACAGATATGGACGATGAGGCCGCGACGCCGATCAAATCCAAGGGGTAGCGATTACGAGGTAGCGCCGCGCCTGTTCAGCACAGGGGGCGCAACTCACTATCCCTGTAACAGCCCCATGATCGTCATCGATTGTTCAGCCCCCGTTTGTGGCACCGTTTCGCCCGTGCGGTCGGTGATTTCGGCGATACGCTTGGCGACGCCTTCGGGGTTGCGTTCATCCTCGCCCAGTTTGATGCCGTGGGTCATGGTGACATTGGCGGCGTGAACCGCGCCCGCGCCCGCGCCCAGTGTCATGTTGGTTGGTGCGTCTTCGCTGACCAGATAGAGCGAGGCCGGGGCGACCAGTTCGGGCGCGAACAGCGCAAAGGCCGCTTCGGGAAAAATATCCTCGGTCATCCGCGTTGCGGCAACGGGTGCGATATTGTTGACGCGGATATTATTTTTCGCCCCCTCAATCGCCAGGGTTTTGGTGAGGCCAACCAGGCCCAGCTTGGCCGCGCCATAATTGGCCTGTCCAAAGTTACCGTAAAGCCCGGTCGATGATGCGGTCATCAGGATGCGGCCGTAATTTTGCTCGCGCATCGTGTCCCACACCGCCTTGGTGGCAAAGGCGCTGCCGATCAGGTGCACTTTAACAACCAGTTCAAAATCGGCTGGCTCCATCTTGGTGAAGCTTTTATCGCGCAAAATGCCGGCATTGTTGATGAGGATGTCGACACGGCCCCAGGCCTCTTTGGCCTTTGCGACCATTTCGGCCATCTGCTCATATTCGGTGACGCTGCCGCCGTTGGACATGGCCTGGCCACCCGCCGCCTGGATTTCCTCAACCACTTTCAGCGCCGCATCAGAGTGGCCGGTGCCATCACGTGCACCGCCCAGGTCATTGACCACCACCTTGGCCCCGCGCCGCGCCAGTTCGAGCGCATAAGCGCGGCCGATGCCGCCGCCCGCTCCGGTAACAATGGCAACGCGATCGGTGAAATTGATGGTCATGACAGTTTCCTATACCAATGGGCCGCGAGGGCGGCTTTATGTGCGCTTCCCCTTACGCGCTTGGCGCTAGCTGACAAGGGTGTAGATTCAAAAGTTCGGTGCTTGTCATAAAGTTGCAACAATGTTGACGCAAAAGCGCATCAATAATGTCATATTCACGCAACATCATCGTAATATCTGGGGAAATATGATGGCCAAATATTGGCTATTTTGCACCGCTGCGCTTTTATCCATTGCCGTGACTACGCCCGTCTTGGCTCAGCCCATTTCCGCCGCAGAGGTCGCCCAGATGCGCGCCGAGGTAGAGGCGCTTCGCGCGCAAGTGAGCGCGCTTGAGGTGCGGCTCAATGCTGCAAGCCCGCTGCCCGCTCCCGCTCCCGCGCCCACTCCTGCGCCTGTCGTCACCCCCGCTCCTTTGCCACCAGCACCGCCCGTCACCACCACCGAATGGCGCGGCGCACCCGAGCTTCGCAGCGCGGGCGGATGGAGTTTCAAGCCGCGCGGGCGTTTGCAGATTGACGTTGGCGGGGTTGATGGTCCGGCGGCGCTCAATGATCGCGGCCTTGGCTATGCGACCGAGATTCGCCGTGCCCAAATCGGCGTCGAGGGGACGATGCCCGGCGGTTTTGGTTATCGCCTTGAGGTTGAGTTACAGGACAACAGCGTTGTCGCTAACGATATTTTCCTCACATTTACCCACGGGCCGTTACAGATTGTCGCTGGGAATCACAAACCCGCCAATGGGCTGGAGGAACTGACCAGCGATATCTTCACCAGCTTTACAGAGCGCGCCGCCTTCACCCAGGCCTTTGGCTTTGAACGGCGGGTCGGTGTTTCGGCGGCATGGACGCACGGGCCATTGATCATACAGGGCGGTGTGTTTGCTGATGATGTTGCCGCGCTGACCAACGCGGCGAATAACAGCTGGAGCGTCGATGGCCGCATTGTCTTTGCGCCGCGCGTTGCCGCCACGCAATTGCATATCGCCGCGTCGGTCCACGCCCGCGATTTCAATGATGCCAGCCCCACCGCACGGTTCCGCGCACGGCCATACTTTCACGGTACGGACACGCGGCTAGTGGATACATTGGCCTTTGCTGCAAGCGGGGAGCGCAACTATGGTGTTGAGTTTGCGGCAATTCGCGGGCGCTTTCATGTTGCGGGAGAGGGCGCGTGGATGACTGCGCGCCGCCCCGGCCTTGCGGACCCGAGCTTTGGCGGTGGTTATGCCGAACTTGGTGTGTTTTTGACCGATGATCGCCGCAACTACCGCAAGGGCGCGTTTGACCGCGTTTCGCCCCGCCGTGCACTGGGAAGTGGCGGCATGGGCGCGGTCGAGCTGAACTTGCGTTATGACTGGCTCGACCTCAGCGATGCGGGTGCCGGGGTCATCGGCGGCGAGCAGGAGGCATTGGCCGGTTCGCTGACATGGATCGCGACGCCTTATGTTCGCGTCATCGCCAGCTATGGGCATATCCGCCTCACCAATGCCCGCGTCGCTGCGGGCGCGACCCGCGATTATGGTGCCGATGCGGTGGCGCTGCGGGCGCAGCTCGATTTCTAGAGTCTGTTCGATTGAGGCTGAATAAAACAGACTCTATTCCCTTTATTTACTGTGCTTTCCAAGCCATTGGATGTTCCATCAAATTTGAGATCACTCTAAACCATGATATCAACGTCAAGCGAATAGCCCGCCGAGCGGACGGTGCGGATGATGTCGGGTAGATCATCACCATTGATAGCCTTGCGCAGGCGGCGAATGTGAACATCTACGGTGCGCAATTCATTGTCGCTATCGTGGCTCCACACGCTATCGAGCAAGTGTTCGCGCGAAAAGACACGGCCTGGATGTTCCATAAAATGGCGCAGCAGCCGAAATTCGGTGGGGCCAAGTGCGACCGTTTTCCCCGCGCGTTTTACCTTGTGGCCGACAATATCCATTTCGACATCGACAAAGGTGAGCATTTCGCCCGCCAGCGCAGGGCGAACGCGGCGCAGCACTGCCGCAACCCGCGCCACCAATTCGCGCGGTGAAAAGGGTTTGGTGACATAGTCATCCGCCCCTGTTTGCAGGCCGCGAACACGGTCTTCCTCCTCTCCGCGCGCGGTCATCATGATGATAGGCACATTGGCAGTGGCGGGGGAGCGGCGGAGCTGGCGGCAAATCTCTATGCCCGACACGCCTTCGACCATCCAGTCGAGTAAAACGATGTCGGGCAGGCGTTCGCGCACCATCATCATCGCGTCTTCGCCATTAGCGGTGTGGCGAACAGAATAGCCCTCGCGGCTGAAATGCCATGAGACAAGTTCGGCGATCGCAATATCGTCCTCGACCAACAGCATATCAGACTGTGCCACAGCCATTATTCCGGAACCGATGCGGTGATGTCCACACCCTTTTCACGCTCGGACATATGCTGTCCGGTCGCAGTGTAATAGACCATTTCGGCGACATTGGTCGCATGATCGCCAGCCCGCTCCAGGTTTTTGGCGATGAACAGCAGATGCGCCGATTCGCTGATGCTGCGCGGGTTTTCCATCATATAGGTGATCGAGGTTCGAAAGATCGAGTTGTAAAAATCGTCGACGGCCTTGTCGCGTCGCGTCACGTCTTCAGCCATAGCAGGGTTGCGCGAAGCGAATGCGGTGAGCACATCACGGAGCATTTCACAGACAATTTCTGACATCGAAACCAGCAACGGGATGGATTCAATGATCCGCACATCGGCCAGGATCGGCACCCGCTTGGCGATGCTCTTGGCATAATCGCCAACCCTTTCCAGCACCGCCGCGATTTTGAGCGCGGCAATCATCGCGCGCAAATCATCGGCCATGGGCGCGCGGAGCGCGATGGTGGTGACCACGAGCTTTTCGACTTCCATTTCCAACTCGTCGATGCGTTTGTCTTCTGCGACTATGCGCTGTGCGGCCTCTTTGTCGCGATCGTTCAGCGCGCGAATGGCTTGTTCGATTGCGATAGCGGCGCGGCTGCCCATTTCAGACACAAGGCCGCTCAACCGGTTGAGGTCGTCATCAAAAGCTTTGACAATATGGTCGTTCATGATTGCTTCCTTGCCAATTAGCCAAACCGTCCGGTGATATAGTCTTTTGTGCGGCTTTCTTGTGGGTTGGTGAAAATGTCGCTGGTTGCGCCATATTCGACCACTTGCCCCATATGGAAAAAGGCGGTGCGCTGTGAAACGCGCGCAGCCTGTTGCATATTGTGGGTGACGATGACGATCGCAAAACGCCCACGCAGTTCGTGAATCAAATCTTCGATCCTGGCCGTTGCAATCGGGTCGAGGGCGCTGCACGGCTCATCCATCAACACAACTTCGGGGCCAACCGCGATAGCCCGTGCGATGCACAGCCGTTGTTGCTGCCCGCCCGACAAAGCGGTGCCGCTGTCGCTCAATCGATCTTTGACCTCTGCCCACAGGCCGGCCCGGGTCAGCGCCTTTTCGACTACCGCGTCCATATCGCCCTTGGTGGGAGCCAGGCCATGAATGCGCGGGCCATAGGCGACATTGTCGTAAATCGATTTCGGGAAGGGGTTGGGCTTTTGAAACACCATGCCAACCCGCGCGCGCAGCTGAACAACGTCCATCTCGCTTGCGTATATATCGTCGCCATCAAGGCGGATGTCGCCGCTGACCCGTGCGCCGGGCACTGTATCATTCATCCGATTGAGTGTGCGCAAAAAGGTCGATTTCCCGCAGCCCGACGGGCCGATAAAGGCGGTTACCTGGTCGCGAAAGACGTCCATCGATACGCTATCTATCGCCTGCTTGTCGCCATAATAGACATTGACATCGCGCGCCGTCATTTTGGGTGCCACTATGTCTTGGGGAGGGGATATCGGGCTCACTTCGCTTACCACCTTTGTTCAAATTTGTTGCGAAGGGTGATCGCGATGGCATTCATCGACAACAGCACGACAAGCAATACAATGATCGCCGTCGATGTATTTTCAACGAAACCGCGGTCCACCTCGTCTGACCATAGGAAAATCTGCATCGGCAACACGGTTGCACGATCGCACAGGCCGCTGGGTGCATCGCCAATGAAGGCGCGCATGCCGATGAGCAAGAGCGGCGCCGTTTCGCCAAGGGCCCGCGCCATGCCGATGATCGCGCCGGTTAATATCCCGGGCAAAGCGAGGGGGAGAACATGATGAAACACAACCTGCACCTTTGACGCGCCAATCGCCAGCGCCGCATCGCGGATAGACGGCGGCACAGCCTTGATCGCATTGCGTGCGGCGATGACAATGACCGGCATGGTCATCAACGCCAATGTCATCCCGCCAACCAGGGGGCTGCCATTACACAGGCCGAACATGTTGATAAACAGCGCCAGTGCCAACAGGCCAAAGATGATCGAGGGCACGGCCGCCAAATTATTGATCGACACTTCGATAATGTCTGTCAGGCGGTTTTTGGGCGCATATTCCTCAAGGTAAACGGCGGTGAACGTGCCAATGGGAAAAGCAAAGGCCATGGTCACCAACATGGTCAGCAACGATCCTTTGAGCGCGCCCCACACCCCGGCCATCGTGGGGTCGGTCGCGTCGGCATTGGTCAGGAAAAGCGTATCAAATCCGCTCGATATTTTACCTGCCGCCTCTAGCCGCGTCACAGCCGCTTCGGCTGCAGGCTCACCCGCGCCCTTTGCCGCTACATCAATGGCGGAAGCGGCGGGCAATTCGAGCGTTACCTGGCGCTGAAGTATCGACGGGTCGTTGAGTATCGTGTCGCGCGCCACGCGATCCGCACCGGCCCCCAAATACGTTTCACCCTCCTGACCATAGGCCGCTGTCGCAGACAGGCTCAACAGGTCTGGCAGGCCTTGTTGTATCAGCGCTGATTGCGCTGCTTCCGGGGTCATGCGGGCCAGGTTGATGGACAAACCGCTGCCGCGAAAATCGATGGGTACAGCAATGCGCGTTTGGGTAAAACCGCTGATGCCCGCAGCAGCCATGCTGATCAGCAGGAATGCTAGAAACGCAACGGACAGTGCAACTGCGGCCAGCCCTAGCCAGCGAAACCGGCGTTCGGCAGCATAGCGACGCCTCAGGCGGGTCCGCATTGCGTCGCTCGACCATTTTGATGTTGTGCTCGCGCTACTCATAGCTTTCCCGATAGCGTTTGACTATGCGCAACGCGGCAATGTTGAGCAACAGCGTGACGATGAACAGCACCAGGCCCAGCGCGAACGCGGCCAGCGTCTTGGCGCTCTCAAACTCCTGGTCGCCGGTCATCAGTTTGACGATCTGCACCGTGACGGTTGTGATGCTTGCAAAAACATTGCCGGTCAGGTTCGCCGATTGCCCGGCCGCCATCACCACGATCATCGTTTCGCCAATCGCGCGGCTGACCGCCAGCAACACGCCGCCCATAACCCCGGGTAGCGCGGCCGGGATCAGCACTTGGCGGATGGTTTCGGATGGTGTCGCGCCCAGAGCCAGGCTGCCGTCGCGCATCGCGCGGGGCACTGCGGTAATGCTGTCGTCTGCCATCGATGATACGAGCGGGATAATCATGATCCCCATGACGACGCCCGCCGACAGTGCCGAATCCGAACTTGCTCCGCCGATGCCGATCGCCACCGCCGCATCGCGCAGCGCCGGGCCGATGGTCAACGCGGCGAAATAGCCATAGACCACGGTCGGCACACCGGCGAGGATTTCGATGACGGGCTTGAGCCAGCGGCGGACATTTTCATGCGCATATTGCGTTAGATAGATGGCGGTCATCAGACCCAGCGGGATGGCGACAATCATCGCGATGATGACGCCGATGACGATAGTGCCCCAAAATAACGGTATAGCGCCAAATGTGTCGGGTTGGACATCGCCGGACACCGGGGCCCAGCTTGTGCCGGATAAAAATTCCAGCAACGGCACTTTGCTAAAAAAGCGAAGAGATTCAAATAAAAGGCTAAAAATAATGCCAAATGTTGTCAGGATCGCCACAAGTGACGCAGCCATAAGCGCCAGCATGACGACCCGTTCCACCCGGGTGCGGGCGCGAAAATCGCGGTTCACACGCGTATATCCAAAGACCCCGCCGGAAAATGCGAACACTATGGTCAGGATGATGCCAATCGTTGAAAAACGCGCAATGGCGGCGCGAAACGGGTCGACAAGTGCGGAGGACAAGGGGTTAAACCCTTGCGTCAAAGCGCCAGAGGCCAGCCCACGCGCCTCCGCCAAAACCGCTGATCGGGTGAATTGATCGGCAGGGAGCGCGCTTGCTGCCGGATCAGCGAGAACCGCCCCCAAAACGAGATTGGGCGAAATGACGCTCCACAAAGCCAGAAAAGCGAGCGCCGGCAGCGCCGTCCATAGCGCCACATACCAGCCATGATATTGCGCCAGCGAATGCGGGCGCGATGGCGCGCCAGCCGCACCGCGGATCGCCTTGGCACGGCCGGTTAACCAGGCAACCAGCGCCAGGCCCAGCACCAAGGTCATGATTGCGCCTGACGACATGGATGTGCGCCCCGCCCCTATTCTCGCTTAATGCAGTTGGTTCGCTGTGAGCAGGGGCAGGTCTGTTGCTGCGCGGAGCGAAGCGGAATAGAGATCGCTACTCAACGGGATGAGGCCGTGCTCGCTCAATGGCCCACCCGGCGCCGCCGCGGTCAGGAATGTCTGCACATATTGCTGAAGCCCGGGGATAACGCCAATATGTGCGCGCTTCACATAGATATACAGTGGCCGTGAGCCAGGATAGCTACCGTCGGCAACGGTGGCAACAGTCGCCTCAACACCATTGATTGGCACATCGCGGATTTGGCTGCGGTTAGCCGCAAGATAGGAATAGCCAAAAATGCCAAGGCTGCTCTGGTTGCGTGCCAGTTTTTGGATGATGAGATTATCATTTTCGCCTTGCTCGACATATTCCGGCGCACCGCGCAGCGTGTGGCAAGTCGCTTCGAACTGGTCTTTATTACTCTCTTTCAGCGCTGCCATCGCGGGGTTGGTCAGGCACCCTTTGCCCAAAATCAGCTCTTTGAATGCGTCATAGGTGCCAGAGGTCGAGGGTGGGCCATAGACTGAAATTGCAACGTCAGGCAGCGCCGGGTTCACATCATGCCATGTATGCGCGGTGTTGGGCCGCCCATATGGGTTGGCGGCAAGCGCGGCGTATATATCCGCCTGTGTCAACGCCATCCGTGGCCCTGTGCTCGATTGACCGATGGCCAGCCCGTCAATGCCTATCTGGATTTCGATAATGTCGGAAACACCATTGGTGCGGCATGTTTCAAATTCGCTGGCCTTCATCCGGCGCGAAGCATTGGCGATATCTGGCGTGCCCGCGCCAACGCCAGAGCAAAAACGCTCAATGCCACCGCCCGTTCCGGTCGATTCAATGCTCGGCGCCTTCATGCCCGCATTGGCGGCCCGAAACTGTTCGGCGGCAAGGTTGGCGAATGGAAATACGGTTGAGGATCCAACAGCCGACACATAGTCGCGCGACGCCGATGTGGCCCCTGTTTGATCACCGCATGCGCAAAGGGCAAGCAGTGGAAGGGCCAATAATGCGGCTTTTTGAAAGCGGTGAGATTTCTTCATTACACTATCCTTCATGCAGAGGCGTTGATAAGCCGATTCGGCCTTGGAATTGCGTTTCTTACATTTTCATGACAGTTTGATGACAGTGGCTTGGGCTCTGTTTACTGACGCTAAGGGACGATCATCGGTATTCGCACGCGCACTGTGGTGCCAATGCCGACAAGAGAGTCAATTTCGAGCCGCCCGCGATGGCGATTGACAACATGCTTGACGATGGCAAGCCCAAGCCCTGTCCCGCCCAACGTGCGGCTTCGCGCGCTATCAACACGATAAAAACGTTCGGTCAATCGCGGCAAATGTTCGTTTGCAATGCCTTCACCCCGATCAACAACAGATAATAACGCCATAGAATTGGCGGTTGTGGTGACAGAGAGCAGGATGGGTGTCTCGTCTCGGCCATATTTCATCGCGTTGGAGGCAAGGTTATGCACGAGTTGCGATAATTGTGCACGGTCCCCGCGGACGAAGATCGACTGGCAATCGAGCGCAATGCACTTGGCGCGGCTTTCTCCACTAGCGACCAACTCATCAACGACTGTTCGCACCAGGCCACCCAGATCAATTTCCTCAGTTGAAACATCGCCCTTGCTGGCTTCGATCCGCGAAATTGACATCAGATCGGCGACAAGTTGCACCATGCGCCGCGCTTCGATATCGACGATGGTTAGAAAGCGTTTGCGCAGTGGCGCGTCCGACCCCGCTTCGGGTTCAAGCAGCGTTTCAACATATCCGATGATTGCGGCTAATGGCGTCCGCAGTTCGTGGCTGGCATTGGCGACAAAATCGGCGCGCATGCGCTCTACCGCGTCACTGGTTGTTTTGTCGCGCAAAAGTACGAGCTGACTGCCGTCGATCAATGGCATGGCCTGCATTTCCCATCGTTCGCCCGGGTGGCCAATACCGACCAAATCTATGGTCTCGTTGGCCAAATATGTTTGGGGATTGTCCAGCCTGTCCGCCGCTGCGGGGTGGCGGATCGCGGCCCGGACATCGGTCCCGATTATGAACCCTCCCAACAGATCACAGGCTGCGCGGTTGGCCGCGACTATGCTGTTATCTTTGGCAATAAGCACTGGAAAGGTCATAGCATTTACAAGGTCGTCAAAGCCAGGGTGCGAATAAAGGGTCTGGTGAAGCACAGCTGGTGATGTGGGTGTTTCGTGGTGCGCGCTGGTGGCTCCAGGGTCATTAACGCGGCCAAATGTTACGGCGATGACTGCCGCGATCGCGGTTGCCAGCATTGCCGCAACCGCAACTATCGGCGCACCGTTGGCCAGTGCCACTCCTCCCCCGAAAATCAGGATTATGGCGGCGACCAGAAATGAGGCGAAGGATGAGGGCATGATCTCTCTCTAGCACTGGCACTATCGCTAACAACAATTATGGTTAGCATGCTTGCTAAAACTTCCAAAATACGCGATTTTAGGGCTCTATGCGAATATTCGGGGAAAATTCATGAGCGACGCTCGTCTGCCGACACCAGAAGTGCGGCAAGAAAACACTGGTTACAGCGCCGCGCGCCGCCGCGTTCTGATGGTTGGTGCTGCTGGCGTGGCGGCTGCGGTGACGGTGCGCCCTGCCTTTGCCCAGACGGCGGCCTCGGTGTTCAATTGCGAAATCCCTGTCCCTGAACCCATCTATGGCGGGCAATATATAGCGCTTGATGGCACCTTGGTCCCGGCAGGAACGCAGGGGGCATTCCCGGGCTTTAGCCGCCCATTCACCGGCGAGGAAGTGCGCGCAGCGTTACAGGGGCGATCACTCCCCGGAACAAGCTATGAACAGGGCAGCGCCTATATGAATTATATCCGCCGCCTGCGCGCGGGGCAGAGCGGGTTCACCTGTTACGCATCGATTCAGATGCCGCGTTAAGGCGGCCTAATGCCGGCTGCACAACAGACATGGCGGGCAGCAAGCGCCGCTAGATTGTCTGTTTACACGCTCGATGCGCTAACCGCCGTATATGATCGCGTGTCGGGGCAGACGCATTTGTTGGCTCAGCCATTGCCAGAGATTTTGGCGGCGCTGCAAAGCGGCCCCGCGAACACCGCAGAGACTGCCGAACGCCTTACTGCCGATTTTGACATTGCCGATAGTGCTGACGTTCCGGCGCGCATAACCGAATGCCTTGGTGAGCTGGCAGCGCTCGGTTTGGTGAGCCAAGCATGAGCCATAGGCACAGCTTTCGCGTCGGGCCGGTCCGCTTTCGCATCGCGTCCGACTGGGCGGGGCCGATAGCCGATCTCAAGCGGCTCTATGCCGATTATCCAGCGCTGGGTGGGCAGGCGGCGACCGCGACCGCGCGGATAGAGGCGGCACGCCCCTGGCGCCGCTGGATCCGCCCTGCAGTGCATATCAGCGGTGATTATACCATCCCCGATGCGCTTCCGCTGCCGCTGTCCCAAGGGCTGTTGGCGACCGAAATGGCGATGAACCTCCAAGTGGCACTGGGTTGGCGACAGCATCTGCTGCTCCATGCCAGCGCGGTTGAGCGCGATGGCCGGGCGATCATCATGGTCGGCGCGTCCGGCTCGGGCAAATCGACGCTGGCTGCGATGTTGGGTGAAGGTGACTGGCGCTTGCTGGGCGATGAATTCGCGATGCTCAACCCTGTTGATGGCCAATTATCTCCCTTTCCACGGCTTATCAGCCTAAAGAATGAGTCGATCGAGACGATGGCAAGGCGGGTTCCCCCTGCGCGGCTCGGCCCCGTCATCACCGGCACGCCCAAGGGGACGATCCGTCACCTTGTGCCGCGCGCCGATGCTATTGCGCGGATGGATGAATGCGCGATGCCAGCCTTGCTGCTGTTCCCGACCTTTGGCGGCGAGGCGGGGCTGCGCGCTGTTCCGCCAAGCGAAGCCTTCATGCGGCTGACCGACTCATCGACCAATTATGTCGCGCTGGGCGAGCCGGGCTTTGCTGCGCTCACAAAGTTGGTGCGCGATGTGCCAGCAGTAGCGATTGGCTATGCCAGCGGGGAGCAAGGCGTGGCGGCAGTCGAGGCGCTGTGGGCGGAGCTGGCACCATGAGAGCGATGCGCAACCTTGTGGTGGCGCTGCGTGATCCCACCAGCGTTGTGGCGCTCAATGGCGAAGAGTGGAGCGCGCTGATTGCGGTCGCGCGCGCCGAGGTGTTGCTGGGCACACTGGCGCATCGGGTGGCGGGGCAATTGCTCCCCCCTGAGGTAGAGGCGCTGCTAAACGCCGCGCGGATTGCCGCCGACCATGCTCAGGTCCAGGCATTGTGGGAGGCGGAGATGTGCGCCAGTGCGCTCGCCCCGCTTGGCGTGCGCTTTGTTCTGCTCAAGGGCACAGCCTATGCGGCGGCTGGGCTGCCTAATGCAGATGGCCGCCAGATTGGCGACCTCGATATATTGGTGCCGCGTGAGCGACTGGACGAAGTGGAGGCCGCGCTGCGCGGTGCCGGGTGGGAATGGGTCAAGGACGACCTCTATGACCAGGGCTATTACCGCACCCATATGCATGAGCTGCCGCCATTGATCCACGGCACCCGCGACCGGATGATTGATGTGCACCACACCATATTGCCATTGACTGCGCGGGTCAGGCCGGATGCGGCGGCGATGGTGGCGGATGCGATTCCGGCGTCAGAACCACCGTTCGTGTCGAGCGAAGTCGAGACACCCATAGGCAGTGCTCCGACATCCGCGCCTCTCGACTGTGCTCGAGGCAAACGGGATTCCAGGCAATACACCCTCTCCCCAACCGACATGGTGTGTCATTGCGCCGCGCACATGATGGCCGATGGCGATTTGGCGGGAGGTCTTCGCAATCTGTGGGACATGCACTGCCTGCTGAGCGAGTTTGACGATGGCGGCGATGATTTTTGGCCTGTGGTGCAAGCCCGCGCTTCGCATCACGGTCTTTGGTCAGCGATGCACTGCGCCGCGCGGCTGGCGCATGAATTATACGGAACCGCAATTCCGGACAGCTGGCGAATAAGGGGCAATTCCGACTTTCTCTTCCTCCGCTGCCTGATGGCGCGCGATGATTGGGGGCGCGAGACGCGGCCACTCACCCGCCTGGCCTTTTACATCCGTTCGCACATGCTGCGGATGCCGCCGCTGATGCTCATCCGGCACTTGTGGACCAAATGGCGCGCCCGCTAGTAGATTTGGCAAGAAATTGATGGCATGGCGCATCGCATGACTATGCCACAAACTCGCCGCCCGCCCAATCGCCCGCTCGCCGCTATCATCCTCGCCGCCGGGCAGGGGACGCGGATGAAATCATCGCTGCACAAGGTGCTGCACCCGCTGGCGGGCAAGCCGATGCTCCATCACCTGCTTGACAGTGTCGCTGTATTGGGGGTGGCGCGCACCGTGGTGGTGGTGGGTGCGGGCGGTGAACAGGTCGAGGCCAGCGTCGCGGGGTGCCCCGATTCTTCCAATGTGGCTATCGCCTGGCAACGCGAACAGCTCGGCACCGGGCACGCGGTGGCACAGGCCAAGGATGCGCTGGTCGGCTTTGCGGGCGATGTGCTGATCCTTTATGGCGACGTGCCGCTGGTCAGTGCCGCCACGATGCAACGGATGGTCGATCGGCTGAACTTTGGTATCGAGCCGCGCTGTGTCGTGCTCGGCTTTCGCCCCGATGACGCGGGCGCCTATGGCCGGATCCTCGCCGGGCCCGACGGCACCATCGCCAAAATGGTCGAGTTTAAGGACGCGAGCGATGCCGAACGCGCAGCGCCGCTGTGCAATTCGGGCCTGATGGCGGCGCGCTCAGCCGATCTGTTCGTGCTGCTCGACAGCATCGGCAATGACAATGCGGCAGGCGAATATTATCTGCCCGACATCGTCATGCTGCCCGGGCACAGTAGCGCGGTGATCGAGGTCGAGGATGCCAATGAGGTCGCAGGGGTCAATGCCCGCGCCGAGCTCGCCGCGCTGGAGGGGGTGTGGCAAGCGCGTCGCCGCGCCGCCGCGATGGCCGAAGGCGTCACGCTGATCGCGCCAGAGACGGTGTGGTTTAGCCACGACACGGTGCTTGGCCGCGATGTGACGGTCGAGCCTAATGTGTGGTTCGGCCCCGGCGTCACCGTGGCGGATAACGTCAAAATCCGCGCGTTCAGCCATATCGAGGGGGCGAGCATCGCATCGGGCTGCGAAGTCGGCCCCTATGCGCGGTTGCGCCCCGGCACCGTTCTGGAGGAGCGCGCCAAGATTGGCAATTTCGTCGAGGTGAAAAAATCGCGGTTCGGTAAGGGCGCCAAGGCCAATCATCTAAGCTATATTGGCGACGCGGACGTGGGCGCAGGCGCAAACATCGGTGCGGGCACAATCACCTGCAATTATGACGGCTATTTCAAATATCAGACGGTGATTGGCGAAGGGGCGTTCATCGGTTCGAACAGCGCGCTGGTCGCCCCCGTCACCATCGGCGCGGGCGCGATTGTGGGGGCAGGGTCCACCATCACTGCCGATGTCGCGGGCGACGCGCTCGCCCTCGTCCGCCCTGCGCAGACCGCCAAACCCGGCTGGGCCGACCGGTTTCACGATGCGATGCGGAAGAAGAAGGCGGAGAAGAAATAAAGATGTCCATCAAAATTGACACATTCGCCACTATCGTCTATTAAAATGGACAGGCATTACCGCATTGCGCGAACCGAGGCCTTCATCCGCTGGTTCGATGCACTGCGGGATCGCAAAGGACAGGTGATCATTGCGCGGCGGATCGAACGAGTTGCTGGCGGCAATTTGGGCGATGTGAAATCATTGGGTGGCGGCTTGCGTGAACTGCGCATCGCCTTTGGTCCGGGCTATCGCATCTACTTCACATTTGAAGCCGATGTGTTGATTGTTCTGCTCAACGGCGGCGACAAGGGCAGCCAAAGGCGTGACATTGCCGCTGCCCGCGATATGATCGAGGAGGAATGATATGGCCAAGGTGAAAGTTGAAACTGCCCCGTTTGATCCCGCCGATTATATCCGCGATGACGAAGAGGCGGCGCTGTATATCAGTGATGCCCTAAAGACTGGCGATGCCGCCGATGTGGCAACCGCGCTGGGAACCGTGGCCAGGGCGCGCGGAGCGAGCGGCCTTGCGCGGGCGACGGGGCTGAGCCGCGCCGCGCTTTATTCCAGCCTGTCACCATCAGGCAACCCGACATTGGCAACGGTGCTGTCGGTGCTCAAGGAGCTGGGGATGGAAATGAAGGTTGAGCTGGGAAGGAAGGCCGCGTGATGGCCGCACGGTTCCGCGAGGCGATGGGGAAGAAGAAGGAAGTGAAGGGGTAGGAGTACCGATTTGCCAGGGTTCGTCGGCCTTATTGCTATAGTTTTTGCGTGTGTTTTTGCATTTGCCATTGCCGCATTTGTGTGCCTGCTGCTGAAGTGGCTCTTCAAATTGAGTTGGGGACGGGCTTTCAGCCTTGGTATTCTTGCTGGTGCCTTGCTTGCCGGAGCTGGGCTCATTGGCGCATTCCGTCCTACTCAACATAGTATCAGTGAACAGGAAGCGCTTGAGCGATTTCCGGAAATTTCACAGTTTGATGGGGAATTTGCCTACGGACTTTATTTTCAAGACGGATTGTCTGATGGCGAATATTATTCCTTTTCGTTCAGCCCCGAGCGATTGGCTTCGCTAGAGCACCTTGTAGTTGAATCCCGCGAGCAGTTGGATGCTGATGACGTATTTGGTTTGAGTTATTCAAATTTTGAACCAAATTGGTATCGCCCCACAAGATGTTCTGGAGCGCGACATTACGGCGATGTGCGCGTACGAGATGAAGACTCTCCGTATATATATCGCTTTTCGCTCCATATTTGCCCGAAGACCGGGCAACTATTTGCCGACTGGGTCAGGATTTAGATATTGACATGATATCATGATATGATATCAATATATCAT
>JBEBJX010000007.1:0-49684 GCA_040079655.1 Sphingopyxis sp.
CTCCAAATACGATGATTGATGAGCAAACCCTCGACCCTTGTCTGCGCTTCGCCTGTGGCTCCGCTGCGGGTTCGATTCCCTTCACCCTCCAAAAATCCGCGCGACCACATAACAGCTAATGGATAGTTCAACCCTTTTTGCGATTTGCGCCCTCATGGCCATCGGAGCGCTGCTCTATACGGCGGTAGGGCATGCGGGTGCATCGGCCTATCTGGCGATAATGGCGTTTTTCAGCGTCGCTCCCGATGTGATGAAACCGACCGCGCTTGTTCTCAATATCCTGGTGGCGAGCTTTGCGTCATGGCGTTTCATCCGCGCTGATCAGTTCGACAAGCGTCTCATTGTGCCATTGCTTGCCGGGTCATTGCCACTGGCATTTTTTGGGGGCGGGCTCCTCCTGTCCGGCGCAATCTACCGCCCGCTGCTGGCACTCATGCTCATGCTGGCGGCGGCCCGCCTGTTATGGCCGCGCCCAATCCATGCCCAAGCGCAGATTATGCGGCCGCCATCATGGATCGCGATAAGCGCGGGGGCAGGGATAGGCCTATTGTCTGGTCTAACCGGCACGGGCGGCGGTATATTCCTCAGCCCCATCGTGATTTTCAAAGGCTGGGCAGAGCCATGCCGCGCCAGCGGAATAGCCTCCGTTTTCATTCTGCTAAACTCGGTTGCGGGGCTGGCTGGCAATCTATCAAGTGTCGGCAGATTACCCCATGAATTGCCCTATTTCATGGGTGCGGTGGCATTGGGCGCGGCGATGGGAACGCGCCTTGGCACATCCAAAAAATTACCCTCAGGCCGCCTGTTACAGCTTTTAGGCGTCGTTCTGCTGATCGCTGCGGCGAAATTGGCTTTTACATGATGCTCTGGTATATGGCTCGGCGTCGTTCCAGACGGCTTCATCGCACCCAGATCGGACCGTAATTGACCATATCCAGCCGGATGAGCCATAATGGGCGCGCCATACCCTTCATCGTGGCGACCATCTTTATCGATGCGATGGGGTTTGGCATCATCATGCCGGTGCTGCCCAGGTTGGTGATGGAGATCGGCCATGTCGGAATAGACGAGGCCATCGACATTGGCACCTGGATCGGCCTGTTGATGGCTCTATGCACATTCTTCGCCGCGCCAATACTCGGCAATCTGTCGGACCGCTTTGGACGCCGCCCGGTGCTGCTGATTTCGCTTGGCGGCCTAGTGGTCGATTACGCGCTGCTCGCGGTGGCGCACACATTGCCATTGCTGTTCCTCGCCCGCGCCCTATCGGGGATATTCGGCGGCAGTTTTGCCGCAGCGCAGGCGGCGATTGCCGACATCACCACGCCCGATCAACGCGCGCGCAATTTCGGCATGGTTGGCGCGGCCTTTGGCGTCGGCTTCATCGCCGGACCGATGATCGGCGGCCTGCTGGGCGATATGGATCCGCGTATGCCCTTCGTGGTTGCATCGGCGCTGGCCGCGCTCAATGTCCTCTATGGCCTGACCATCTTCCCCGAAACGCTCGCCCCAGAACGCCGCCGTGCATTCGATTGGCGGCGCGCCAATCCGCTCGGTGCGCTCAAAGTGGTGCGCGGCGCGCCCGGCATGACGGCCATCGCCATCGTCTTTGCGCTGTGGCAGATGGCGAGCCTCGTTTACCCGCTGACCTGGAGTTTTTATACAATCGCGCAGTTCGGCTGGTCGAGCGCGATGATCGGCGCCAGCTTTGCGGTAGTCGGCGTCGCCATCACCATTGGCCAGATCGCGGTGACCGGACCGATGGTCGCGCGGCTGGGCGAACGCGACGCCGCAAGCATCGGGATCCTCTTTGCCACCATCGGCTTTCTCACCTACGCCTTCATCACCCAGACGTGGATGGCCTTTGCCGTGATGATTGTTTTAGTGTTTCAGGCACCGGTGCAGCCATCACTGATGGCGATGCTATCGCGCCGGGCCACGCCGGAAACCCAGGGCGAGATGCAGGGCATATCAGCAATGGCGATGGGGCTGACGTCGCTGGCCGCGCCGCTGGTGCTGACCGGAACCATGGGCCGCTTCACCGGGCCAGATGCACCGGTGCAATTTCCAGGCGCGGCCTTCATCGTCGCCGCGCTATTTGGCATCGCCGCGCTGCTGATGATCCGGCGATTACCTAAAATAGAGTCGCAACAAGCGCGTGAATGAAGCGCTCATATCCCGCCATCGATCGGTGGATAGTCTCTCAAGGCCAGCCCCGCCGACAGCGCGGCGCAGCAGCTATCCAACGCCCGCTGATCGGTCGAGCGGATGACGAAATTGCATCCAACCCGCGCTTCGCGAAAAAAAGGGTAGCTGCCAATCTGGCAGCCGTCATGCGCGCTTTCGGTTGCCGCGAGCAGCTCGGCTATCTCGCTCTCGCCAACCCAGCAGCCGACGGTGGCGCAGAGCAGTGGTGCGCCGCCCTCCAGCGTGCCGGTGAGCGCATCAAGCATTCCCGCCGTGATGTGCGGCACCCCGGCCATGATGAAGATATTACCGATGCGGATCCCCGGCGCGCCGGTCATGCGGTTGGGAATCAGCTCTGCGCCATCGGGCACGCGCGCCATGCGCAACCGCGCATCATTCACGCCGCCGCGCGCCGCATAATGCCGTGTCAGCACCGCCACCGCGTCGGGGTGATGAACCACGCCAACGCCAAGCGCCGCCGCAATCGCATCGACGGTAATGTCGTCATGCGTCGGGCCGATGCCGCCAGTGGTGAACAGATAGTCATTGCGCGCACGCAGCGCGTTGACCGCCTCGACTATCGCACCCTCAACATCAGGGACAACGCGCACCTCGGCCAAACGGATGCCCTGCACATCCAGCCAGCTTGCGACCTGGGCGATGTTTTTATCCTGCGTTCGCCCTGATAAAATCTCATCACCAATGACGATCAGGGCGGCGGTCCAGATTTTTGGGTCTTTCATCGCGCACGAGCATAGCGCGAAGCCGATGGTTGGCAAAGCATACATAGATGCGATAAAGCGCACCCATGACACATTATTTGACTGTAACCGACCACGACGCCCCGTCACGCGACGGCACCATCAAACTCTATGGCGAATCAGGCTTTGTCGGCATGCGCGCGGCAGGGCGCGTCGCTGCGGCGGCGCTTGATATGCTGGTGCCGCATGTGGTGCCCGGCGCGGTAACCGAGGCGCTTGACGCTCTGGTGCTCGATTTTGTGCTGGCAGCGGGCGCGGTGCCCGCCACTGTCGGCTATCGCGGCTATGCGCACGCCAGCTGTATTTCGATCAATCATGTCGTGTGCCATGGCATTCCGTCTGACAAGGCGCTGAAAGATGGTGATATTGTCAACATTGACATCACCGTGATTGTCGATGGGTGGCACGGCGACACCAGCCGGATGTTCCTTGTCGGTGATGTGCCGCTAAAAGCGCGCCGCCTGGTCGATGTCACCTATGAATGCCTGATGCTGGGGATTGAGGCTGCAAAACCCGGCAACACGGTTGGCGATATTGGCCATGCGATTGAGCGCCATGCGGAGCGGCAACGCTATGGCGTCGTCCGCGATTTTTGCGGGCACGGGGTTGGCCGCCTGTTCCATGATTCGCCCGAAATCGTTCATGTCGGCCTGCCCGGGCAGGGGCCCGAATTGCGCCCCGGCATGTTTTTCACGATCGAGCCGATGATCAACCTCGGTAAAGCAGGGACCAAGATCCTCGACGATGGCTGGACGGCGGTGACCCGCGACCGCAGCCTGTCTGCGCAGTTTGAGCACAGCATCGGCATCACCGAGAGCGGCGCGGAGATTTTCACGCGTAGCCCTGCGGGACTCGACCACCCGCCCTATTAGGGGGTGGTGCTCAAAAATCATGCGCACCGCGAAATAGGTGCCTGATATTCGTGCAGGTTTTGACGTTTATGAGCGTAATAACGGCACATTCCCTTACCTACTGCTCTGGCACGTTTCTTGATAGACATTGTGCATGCACGCGCGATATGGGCGTAATGGCGCGCGCCCGTTGCTAGGCCGCATCCAAAGTGAATGAAGCCGGGGGACCGATGAAAAAGATTGAAGCGATCATCAAACCGTTCAAGCTCGACGAGGTGAAGGAGGCGCTGCACGAAGTTGGCGTCAGCGGCATCACCGTCACCGAAGCCAAGGGGTTCGGGCGGCAGAAGGGGCATACCGAACTGTATCGCGGTGCCGAATATGTCGTTGATTTCCTGCCCAAGGTGAAGCTGGAGGTGGTGGTCGAGGACAATATGGTGGACCGCGTGGTCGAAGCTATCGCTGCTGCCGCACAAACGGGGCGAATCGGCGACGGCAAAATCTTCGTCATTCCGGTTGAAAGCGCGCTGCGTATCCGCACCGGCGAACGCGACGCCGAAGCCATTTAATCACGCTAACCCCGGCTCACATGCCGACACCATCAAATAGGGACTAATGCTATGGCCAATTCGCCAAAAGATATCGTCAAAATGATCGCCGACAACGAAGTCGAGTGGGTCGATCTGCGTTTCACCGACCCCAAGGGCAAATGGCAGCATCTGACGATGACCGCCGCCTTGATCGACGAAGATCAGCTTGAGGACGGCCTGATGTTCGACGGCTCGTCGATTGCGGGATGGAAGGCGATCAACGAAAGCGACATGATTTTGAAGCCCGACCTTGACGCGGTGCATATGGACCCGTTCAGCGCCACGCCGATGCTCGTGATTTTCTGTGACATTGTCGAGCCATCAAGCGGCGAGCTTTATTCGCGCGATCCGCGATCAACCGCCAAACGCGCCGAAGCCTATGTCCAGGCAACAGGGATTGGCGACACCATCTATGTCGGGCCAGAGGCCGAGTTTTTCATGTTCGACGATGTCCGTTTCGAAAATGGCTATGCCGCGTCGGGTTACACCATCGACGATGTCGAACTGCCAACTAACACTGGCCGCAGCTATGACAGCGGCAATATGGCCCACCGCCCGCGCGCCAAGGGCGGCTATTTTCCCGTCGCCCCCGTGGATAGCTGTGTAGATATTCGCGCCGAAATGGTTTCGACCATGCGCGAAATGGGCCTTAACATGGACAAGCATCACCATGAGGTCGCCGCAGCGCAGCACGAGCTTGGCCTGACCTTTGATACATTGGTCAAAACCGCTGACAATATGCAGATCTACAAATATGTCGTGCACCAAGTGGCGCATGCTTATGGCAAAACCGCGACCTTCATGCCCAAGCCGATCAAGGATGATAACGGATCGGGCATGCACACGCATATGTCGATCTGGAAAGGCAAAGAGCCTTTGTTCGCAGGGAACGGCTATGCTGGCCTGTCTGACATGTGCCTGTTCTTTATCGGCGGTGTTATCAAGCACGCCAAGGCCTTAAACGCCTTCACCAACCCGACGACCAACAGCTATAAGCGGCTGGTTCCTGGCTTCGAAGCGCCGGTTCTGCTCGCTTATTCGTCGCGCAACCGCTCGGCATCGTGCCGCATTCCTTATGGTGCAGGAACCAAAGCCAAACGCGTCGAGTTTCGCTTCCCAGACGCGATGGCCAACCCTTATCTCTGCTATTCGGCGCTGTTGATGGCGGGGCTGGACGGCATTCAGAACAAGATTCACCCCGGCGACGCGATGGACAAAAATCTCTATGATCTGCCGCCCGAAGAGCTGAAACAAGTCCCGACTGTCTGTGCGAGCCTGCGCGAGGCGCTCGATGCGCTAAACGCCGACTATGACTTCCTGCTCAAGGGCGATGTCTTCACCAAGGATCAAATCGACGCCTATGTCGAGTTGAAATGGGAAGAGGTTTATCGCTGGGAAATGGCACCAAGCCCGGTCGAGTTCGACATGTATTATAGCTGGTAAGCCTATCAACCAGCGAAAATGCGAGAAGCCCGGGGCCATGTCTCGGGCTTTTCCTTTGGCGCAATCGCCGGCTGATGCTATTCACCCCCTTCCCAAAGGGAGAGTGAAGTGACTAACCCCGTCAACATCATTGCCACCGCCCTCGCGCTAGTGGCGCTTGCCCTCATCATTCGATCATTCCGTATCAATCAGGAATATCAACGCGGAGTCGTGTTCAGGCTGGGCAGAATCGCCGCGACCAAGGGACCGGGGTGGTTCTGGCTAATCCCGCTGATTGACCGCGTGTATAAGGTCGACCTGCGCACAATCACTTATGCGCTTGCAACCCAGGAAACCGTTACGCGTGATGGCGTCGCGGTCCGGGTCAATGCCGTGCTGTGGTTCCGTGCGGTTGACCCGGTCAAAGTCCTTACAACCGTTGTCGATTGGCGGTCGGCGGTCGTTCAAGCCGCCGAAACCGGAATGCGCGATGCTATCGGGCAAAGCGACCTCGACATGATGTTGAAGGAACGCACCACGATTAACACCAGGCTGCTCGAATTGCTCACGCGCACGTGCGAACAATGGGGCGTGGCCGTCGACGCCGTCGAAATCAAGGATCTCGATATCCCCGAACAGATGCAGCGCGCCATTGCTCGCGAAGCCGAAGCTATCCGCGAAAAACGCGCGCGAATCATCAAGGCTGAAGGCGAGCAAGATGCCGCAAAGACTTTGGCCGATGCCGCGCGGATTATTGGCGATGTTCCGGGGGCGCTGGAACTACGTCGCCTGCAAACCCTGACCGAAATTGGGGTCGAACATAATTCGACGATCATAGCGATGTTTCCGACCGAATTACTTGAGGCGGCGAAACGATTGACCAAAAACTGACCATGCGCATCCTCACCCCTCTCATCGCCTCGCTGTCCTTCTTGGCAGCAGCCCCCGTAATCGCGCAAAGCGCGCGCACAGAACAGCGCATGGCCGCGTTCACAGCAGCCGACGCGCCTTATGGCGAGTCGCTGCTCGAACGGCTGGTGAACCAGAATAGCGGGACGCTCAACCCTGAGGGCGTGCGCGCAGTCGGCACGATGATGCGTGGCGAGCTGGAAGGGCTGGGGTTCAGCGTCGAGTGGGTCGATATGGCCACCACCGGCCGCGCCGGACACATCGTCGCCACGCACCGTGGCAATGCGCGCCGCAAGCGTGTGCTGATGATTGGGCACCTCGACACGGTATTTGAACCTTCATCGCCGTTTCAAACTTATCGTGCGGAGGGTGGCCACGCCGTCGGCCCCGGTGTTGGCGACGACAAAGGTGGGCTTGTGGTCATCATCGGCGCGCTCAGGGCTATGCAGGCGGCAGGAACGCTGAACGATGCCAACATCATGGTGGTGCTGACGGGTGACGAGGAACGCATCGGATCATCTGTCGAGGTTGCGCGGCGCGACCTGATCGCCGCGGGACAATGGGCCGATGTGGCGTTAGAATATGAAAATCTGGTCGGCGATGACAGCCGCCAATATGGCACCATCGCGCGGCGTAGCTCAAGCAATTGGACGCTGACCACCAGCGGCCACACCGGCCACAGCAGCACGATATTCTCGCGAGGGATGGGTTATGGCGCAATTTACGAGATGGCGCGCATCCTCGATAGCTTTCGCCGCGACCTACCCGAGGACAATCTGACCTATAATGTGTCGGTGATGGCGGGCGGCACACCGGCCGCGCTTGATAGTGACGAACTGAACGCCAGCGGCACCGGCAAAACCAATATCGTCCCATCGGACGCCGTTGCACGCGGCGATTTAAGGACACTGACTATCGAACAAGGCGCGCGGGTTCGCGCCGCGATGCAGGCGATTGTCGATGCCAATCTGCCCGGAACCGACGCCACGATTCGATTTGACGATGGTTATCCGCCGATGGCTCCGACCGACGGGAATCGCGCGCTGCTCGCACGACTGAACAGTGTCAATCGCGACCTAGGCCTGCCCGAAATGGCCGAATATGACCCTGCACGGCGCGGCGCGGCTGATTCGGGCTTTGTCGCCCCGCTGGTCGATACGCTGGGCGGGCTGGGCGCATCGGGCAATGGCGCGCATGCAGACGGAGAAAGCGTCAATCTCGACAGCCTACCGCGCCAAGCCCTGCGCTCCGCCGCACTGATTTCACGGATTACACGCGAGCGCAGGTAAAGTTTCGTTGCAATTCACAACGCATCGCTGCACATCAGGCGCAATGGCTTTTGAGGAGAGAGACATGCGCGAATATTTGCAAAATTACATCAACGGCCAATGGGTCGATAGCATCGGCGGGCGCCGCCATGACGTCATCAGCCCGTCAACCGAAGAGGCTTGCACCGCAATTACGCTGGGCACGGCTGCCGATGTCGACAAGGCCGTTGCCGCCGCCCGCGCCGCGCTCGCCAGCTATAGCCAGACCAGCCGCGAAGAACGGCTCGCGCTGCTGACCCGTATCGTCGAGGAAATGCAAAAGCGCACCAACGATCTGGCCCGCTCAATGGCCGAGGAAATGGGTGCGCCGGTCAGTTTCGCCGCAATGGCCCAGGTGGGCGCCGGCATTGGCGGGTTCATGGGCACGATTGCCGCGCTCAAAGATTTTGCCTTCAGCGAAAAAATGGGCGCGAGCACGATTGTCTATGAGCCGATCGGTGTCGTGGGCATGATTACGCCGTGGAATTGGCCGCTCAATCAGATCGCACTCAAGGTCGCGCCAGCGCTGGCCAGCGGTAACACCATGGTGCTCAAGCCATCCGAAGAATGCCCCGGAAATGCCGCGATTTTTGCGGAAATCATGGACGCTGCGGGTGTGCCGCCGGGCGTTTTTAACCTGGTCCAGGGCGATGGCCCCGGCGTCGGCGCCGCCATTTCGGCGCATCCCGACATTGAAATGGTCAGTTTCACCGGATCGACACGCGCGGGCATCCTCGTCGCCAAATCCGCCGCCGACACCGTCAAACGCGTTCATCAGGAACTGGGAGGCAAATCACCCAATCTGGTACTGCCCGGTGCCGACCTTGCCGCCGTCCTGCCAGCAACGGTTCAGGGCGTGCTCGTGAACACAGGGCAAAGCTGTATCGCGCCGACGCGGATATTGGTCCACAAAGACCAGGCAGCAGAGGCCAGTGGCATTATCAAGGCGATGTTCGATCAAACACCCGTTGGCGACCCCTTGGCTGAGGGGATGCACCTTGGCCCCGTGGTCAACAAGGCGCAGTTCGACAAAATCCAAGGGTTGATCCAGTCGGCCATCGACGAAGGGGCCACGCTGGAGACAGGCGGGACCGACCTGCCCGCAAATGTTAATCGCGGCTATTATATCAAGCCAACCGTCTTTTCAGGCGTCACGCCGGGCATGCGCATCGCCAAAGAAGAGATATTTGGCCCGGTTGCTACGGTGATGGCCTATGCCGACATCGAAGAAGGCATCGCCATCGCCAACGACACCCAATATGGCCTGTCAGCCGTGATTTCCGGTGACCCAGCCGAGGCCGCCGCCATCGCACCGCGGCTTCGCGCCGGGATGGTCGCGGTCAACAATTGGACCCCCGCGCCCGGCGCACCGTTCGGCGGCTATAAACAATCGGGCAATGGCCGCGAGGGCGGGCTGTTCGGCCTCAAGGATTTCATGGAAACCAAATCCATCAGCGGGATTTAGTTGGCGGGTAGGGGTTAGGCTGCGATGGGTGCGGCCTAACCCCGCCCCAACAAAAACACCGCATGTTCGGCGCGAAAATTGGCAGCGGCAGCGCTGGTGAGCCTGTCGCCACTAAGGAACCATGCGCCATCGACACGGATGCCGCGTGCGCCAAGCAGCGCGCGAAAATCGTCGACTGTGACATGATGGATGTTGGGGGTCTCATACCACGCCAGCGGTAACAGCCGCGTCACCGGCATCCGCCCGCCCCACAGCAGGCTGAACCGCACCCGCCAATGCGCGAAATTGGGAAAGGAAACGAAGGCTTGGCGGCCAATGCGTAATAATTGTTCGAGCAATAGGTCAGGCCGCGCCGTTGTCTGCAATGTCTGGCTCAGCACAACATAATCGAATGACTTGTCGGGGTAATCGCTCAGATCCGCCTCGCAATTGCCCTGAACCACGCTAAGCCCGCGCGCCACTGCCGCAGCGACATTGGCCGGATCAAGCTCGAGCCCGCGCGCATCGCAGCCCTGTTCGTCGCGCAGCGCCGCCATCAGCGTGCCATCGCCGCAACCGACGTCAAGAACCCGCGAGCCCAGCGCGATATGCGCCGCGATAATCGCCAAATCGGGGCGTAGCGCGCTCATCGGCGGCCGCCCTCCTCAACAAAACCCGTGACGACCCCGTCAAGCGCAGGCACATCGAGCAGAAAGGCGTCGTGGCCATAGGGGCTATCGAGCTCGACAAAGCTGGTCGGCGCGCCAACCGCATTGAGGGCGTGAACGATGGCGCGCGATTCCGCCGTCGGATACAGCCAGTCCGAGGTGAAACTGACCAGGCAAAAACGTACATTCGCCGAAGCGGCAAAGGCTTCGGCCAATCGCCCACCATGTGGTTCGGCCAGGTCGAAATAGTCCATCGCCCGTGTGATATAGAGATAGCTGTTGGCATCGAAACGGTCGGTGAACGCCAACCCTTGATGCCTGAGATAGGATTCGACCTGAAAATCGGCATCAAAGCCGAAGGTTTTGGCCCCTTTTTGACCATCTGGGCGATCTTGTAACCGCCGCCCGAACTTTGCGGTCAACCCCTCTTCGGACAAATAGGTGATATGCGCCGCCATCCGCGCCACCGCCAAGCCCTTGGCCGGGCCAGAGCCAGCGGGGTCATAATCGCCCTCGGCCCAGGCAGGGTCGGCCATAATCGCCTGTCGCCCCACTTCGTGAAACGCGATATTTTGCGCAGAATGCCGCGCAGCCGACGCAATCACCAGCGCCCGCGCCACGCGCTGCGGATAGTGCGCCGCCCATGCCAATGCCTGCATCCCGCCCATGGATCCGCCAACCACCGCGTGCAGTCGCTCAATTCCCAGTGCGTCGAGCAGTGCGACTTGCGCGCGCACCATATCGCCGATGGTGATGACTGGAAATCGCATCGCCCAGCGCTGTCCTGTCGCAGGGTTGATGCTCGCAGGGCCGCTTGATCCCATACAGCTGCCAATGACATTGGCGCAAATGACGTAAAATTGATCTGTGTCTATCGGTTTTTTGGGGCCAATCATGCTCGCCCACCACCCGGGCTTGCCTGTCACCGGGCTGGCCCCGGCGGCATATTGATCCATTGTCAGGGCGTGGCACACCAAAATCGCATTGTCGCGCGCGGCATTCAATGTCCCATAGCATTGATAAGCTATCTCAACCGCATCAAGCGCGCCGCCGCCATCAAGAGCAAGCGGCTGCGACAGACGTAACAAGGAGCAGAGCGCAGACATGGCCGTGGGATTTGCGCGCTAGACAGCCGCGCGTCAAACGCTAAACGCGAGCAGATGGAACAAACACGCACACCACAGCCAAAATCTTGGGTGATGGCCATCGATGCTTATATCCCTGGCCGCGCCGCCGCCGATGATGGCAGCCCTCTTGCCAAATTGAGCGCCAATGAAAACCCGCTTGGGTGCAGCGAACATGCCCGCGCCGCCTTTGCCAACCCCGATCCGAGCCGATACCCCGACCCCGGCTCCACCGCGCTACGCGACGCCTTGGCGGCACATCATGGCCTGAACCCCGTACAAATCATATGCGGCACAGGGTCTGACGAGCTTTTACATCTGGCTGCCGGGGCCTTTGCGGGTCCGGGGGATGAGGTCATCTATGTTCGATATGGCTTTATCGTTTATGATATTGCGACACGCCGCGCTGGCGCAACGCCCGTCATCGCACCCGACAGCGACTATGGCACCGATGTTGATGCGTTGCTGGCGTGCGTCACTGAAAGGACGCGCCTTGTTTACCTCGCCAACCCCAATAACCCGACCGGCACACTTTTAAGCGCGGAAGAGCTGGCGCGGCTTCATTCGGGTTTGCGCAGCGACATCCTGCTGGTCCTCGACCAAGCCTATGCCGAATATCTGTCACCCGAACAAGATGATGCCGGCCTGGAGCTTGCCAAGGGTGCCAGCAATATTTTCATCACGCGCACATTCTCCAAAATATACGGGCTTGCTGGCGAACGCATTGGGTGGGGTTATGGCCACAGCGCACTCATCGATGCGATGCACCGCATCAGGGGGCCTTTTAACGTCACGACTGTGGGGCAAATGGCCGCCACAGCCGCGCTGCACGATCAGGATTTCGTAGCGCAGAGCCGCGCGCACAATGATCAGTGGCGTGCATGGCTGGATCAACAGCTGTCGGCGATGGGCAATCATGGCATTCGCGTGGTGCCATCGGCAACAAACTTCCTGCTGGTCCTGTTCGAAGGGGCGATCAGCGCCGAGACGGCATACCTGTCGCTTATGGAAAAAGGCTATATTGTCAGGTGGTTACCAGGACAAGGGTTGGCGAACGGGTTGCGCATAACCATTGGCACCGAAGCCGAAACACGTGGCCTCGCCAAAGCATTGCGTCAGATTGTTACGGGTGAATGAGCGCCGCGTCGCCTTTTCATCGGATAACGATCATCGGACTGGGCCTGGTTGGCTCTTCGATAGCACGCGCGGTCAGGGCACATTGGCCCGACACGGCCATCATTGGCTATGACGCCGACGAAAATGTTCAAAATCGGGCGCGTGCACTGGGCCTGTGCACCGCAATAGTGGATGATATTGTCGATTCTGTTCGGGATAGCGATCTTATCATCTTTGCTGTGCCCGTGGGCGCAACCCAAGATGTCGCCACCCGCCTCATCGGCCATGTGCCTGCCGATGCGATCATTTCCGACGTCGGATCGTCAAAAGCGACTGTGGCGGCGGTCCTGCACCAGGCATTTCCCGATCACAGCATTGTGCCGGCACATCCCGTAGCAGGAACGGAAAATAGCGGCCCCGACGCGGGCTTTGCCAGCCTGTTTCATGAGCGCTGGTGCATTTTGACACCCAATGCCGACACCTCGCCTGCTGCTGTTGCGCGGCTCAGCGATTTTTGGGCAAAATTCGGCGCAAAGGTCGAAATCATGGACGCGCAGCATCACGATATGGTGCTGGCCGTGACCAGCCATCTGCCGCATCTCATCGCCTATACCATCGTCGGCACCGCATCCGACCTCGAAAATGTCACAACAAGCGATGTCATCAAATATAGCGCAGGTGGGTTTCGCGATTTCACGCGGATAGCCGCATCCAACCCCGTGATGTGGCGCGATGTGTTTTTGAGCAACCGCGACGCCGTGCTGACTATGCTCCAGCGATTTTCCGAAGATTTGTCGCAATTACAGCGCGCAATCCGTTGGGGCGATGGCGACACATTGCACGAATTATTCAGCCGAACACGCGATATTCGCCGATCCATCATCGAACAGGGGCAGGATGATGCCGCCCCCGATTTTGGCCGCAAACATGACTAGGCCACAAACCCATGGTTCATGCGGCTGAGCTTGATGGGGGTGGGCATGATGAGGCAGGAGCCAGGTTCAACGCGTTAATGGCACTATGCGCGAGCGTTTCAGCCTCGTCGCGCGGCATCCCGGGGGGAATGGTAGCACCAACATGATAGGTGATAGTGCCCGGCAGGCGGATCCAGCCGAGGCCGGCGCCCCGCCCGCGCAACCGCCCGCTATCCACCGCAACCGGCACCACCGCCATTCCAAGCAGCTTGTATATGCCGGCAAAGCCCGATCTGATCGACGGCATCTGCCCGTGCGGAACGCGCGTTCCTTCGGGGAAAAGGGCAATGGGGCGCCCGCCGGCAATAGTGTTTTGCGCTGCGCGACGCATGATTCGAAGCGCCGATGCACCGGCGTTTCGGTCAATGGGGATCAGGCCGTAACGCAGCGCTATTTTGCCCCAGAAGGGGATGGAAAACAGCTCGGCTTTGGCGAATACAACGGGGCGGTCGAGGAATAATAATAAATCTATCGTTTCAAACATTGCCTCATGCTTGAACACGAGAAACGCTGGCCCCCTTGGCATTTCACCTTGTATAACAATATGTTGTCCCAATATCCATCGCGCAAGTCCACGATGCCCTAACGCCCATATCCGAACGATTGCCCAAAGCGCCCGCGACGAAAATATCGCCAGAGGCAGGCCAAGCACAACCAATATCAATGTCCCGCCAAAAAATGCGATGCCCCATATAATTGTGCGCAAAGCTGCGATGAAAAGGCGAAACAAGCGTTAAATCCCCAACAACGCACCAAAGCGGCGCAACAGTAATTTGTGATATTCGACCCACAATGTTGTGAAGGATGGCCGCGATGGCACCGCATCGACCACAACCGTTACGTCATCGGCCAGCGCCCGCTCCACCTCCCACCTGGCGCGGCGCATATGCCAGTCTGTCGTGACCAGACGTATCGATTTATACCCGCGCCGCCGCGCCCACCCTGCCACTTCGCGGCCATTGCCGCGTGTGTCAGCCGCCTCGCGCCCCAATGCGACACAGCAATTGAACAGGGCAATGGGGCGATGATATTCGCTGGCGAGGTCAATCGGCCGCACATCGCGCCCGACGCCCGAAATCAGAACGCGCTTGGCCTGCCCGTCTTGTAAGAGATCGAGCGCGCGGTTGATACGGTGTGGGCCGCCTGTGAAAACCACGATGCCGTCGGTCCGCCAGTCACCCAAAGGTTGCGGAAGGAACAGCGAGAACCAGATAAAGCCAAGCAGCCAGACCAGAAAAAGAGCAGAGAATATGCGTTTGGTCACGGCATCGCCCGCAAGGCATGCAGCACGACATGTCGCGCAAAAACAATCGCAATGACAACAATGAATGGTGGAATTAACAGGATGAAGGCATATCCAATCCACCCACTTCCCGTGGCTAGGCTCGCAGTGACCAGCCGCAATTGCCAACCAATCAGCCCGACAAGGCAAAGCCCTAACAGACCGCCCATCATAGCTCCAAATCCTGTGTCGCGGGCAACTTGACGCTGGAACATTCGGGCCACCTGCACATCGGTAGCCCCAACCAGATGCAGCACATCGATGGTTGCCCGCTGGCTGTTCAGCGCCTCTCGTGCTGCCAAAACCGCCACGCCTGCAGCAATAAACATTAACAGCGCCGCCGCCAGTGCGGTAATCCAGCCAACAGAACGCATCAACCCCGCGACAGGCCCCAACCAATCGGCATGCGCAATCACCCGCGCACTTGGGGCAACGCCCGCCACTGTCGCGCGCAACCGCGCCAGTCCTGAATCAGCCCCGCTTCCCTCATTACCGCCCACCAAATCAACATCGATTAGGGCAGGAAGCGGCACCCCCGTTTCACGAATCCCTTCGCCCAGCCATTGCGACGCCATAGCCTGCAGCTCTTCTTCGGGAACGGTGCGTGATGCCGCAACAAATGGCGCATCGCGCAATATTTCGCGCACCGCACGGACGTGGCCTCGGCGAACCAACGGGTCTGCATCGACCATTTGAATTGTGGCGCGGCCACCAATTTGGTCAGATAGCGCCCCAGCGGCTGGCGTCAGGCCAATCGCAGCCGCCAGACCCAGCATGGCCAGCATTGTCATCACCGCGACCATCCATGGCACAGGCCCCGCCAGCCCTGCCGATGGCAATATCGGCTGGGGCGGCCCTTCGCCACCCTCGGCTCTGTCACGGTTCATGGCTCAAACCCCATAATTTGTCGTGAAGCGGGCGGGTGGCGCAATGCGCCGGTGGGATCAGCCAATCGCCCCTTTGTAACCCGCATCATCTGAGCCCCGGGCACGCGGTTCATGAGGTGAATATCGTGGGTGGCAACAACAATCGTCGTGCCCGCGCGATTCAGCCCCTCAAAAAGCTGCAACAGGCGCACCGCCATATCGGGGTCGACATTACCCGTCGGCTCATCAGCAATCAACAATTGCGGGCGAGCGATGACCGCACGGGCAATGGCAACGCGTTGTTGCTCACCGCCGGAAAGCGTCGAAGGCCGCGCGTGCTGGCGCGCCGATAAATTGACCCAGTCCAGCATCTCGCTGACAGGCCCGGCCAAATCGCGCTCCGAAACACCGGCAATTCTGAGCGGCAGAGCCACATTGTCATAGGCGGATAGATGCTCGACTAATCGAAAATCTTGAAATACAACGCCAATTCTTCGCCTGAACCCGGGCAAGCGCCGCCTCTCTAGCGTGACCATATCTTCGCCAAACAGCGTGATTTGCCCGCGGCTGGGCCGATGCGCCAAGTAGAGCAGCTTGAGGATAGAGGTTTTTCCCGCCCCTGATGGCCCAGCGATAAAATAAAATGCGCCGCGCGCCAGAGTGAAGCTGATGTCCGATAATGTCTCAGCACCCGCGCCATAACGCAGGCCGACATTGTCAAACCGCACAATATCGTTGCTAATCGCGCGCCCAGTCGCTGTCACAGATCGGTCCTGTTCTTCCGGCAAATATCGCTATAATTATCCAAAATAGCTGTTGGCGCTATTTGCTGCCCGATGCAATGCTTGCATGCAAGCGGCGATACGTGTTTAGAGCAGCTATCTGATAGGTTGAACCTCCAAATGATCCTAAGCTGCCCCGCCTGCCACACCCGCTATGTTGTTCCCGATACGGCTATCGGTGCTAGTGGCCGCTCGGTTCGTTGCGCAAATTGCGCCCATAAATGGTTTCAAGCTCCGGCGAATATGCCGGCCGCTGCCCAAGACCCCGCGCCTATA
The DNA here is from genome assembly GCA_040079655.1 of Sphingopyxis sp. Taxonomy (GTDB): domain Bacteria; phylum Pseudomonadota; class Alphaproteobacteria; order Sphingomonadales; family Sphingomonadaceae; genus Sphingopyxis. The sequence goes on from JBEBJX010000007.1 coordinate 16,560, forward strand.
GCCGCAATCAATACGCCAGAAGAGGCGCCGCCGCAGAGCGCAGCCCCGCCCATAGCCATGCCCGAGGCCAAGCCCGTACGCGCCGAAAGCGCTGAGTCTGGGCCAGCACAAGCGCCCGCGCCGTCATTATCACCCCCGCCATTTGGGCCGGGGTCAAGCCAGCGCCAACGCGCGCGCCGCAACCCGGCGAGGAAATGGACGATATTGGCAGCAACTTTTGCTTTGGCTGTGGCGGGGTGCGCGGCTGCTGTGGCATGGTTCGGCACCCCGACATGGGCTGAAAATTTGCTCGTTATCCAACCCGCCAATGAACCTGACTTGGTGATTGAGCTACCCGGCGGGGCTCAAGACCATCGGACATTGCCCAACGGCACCATCTATTTTGCCGCCAATGGCAGCATTATCAACCCGACAGATCGGCCTCAGCGCGTTCCGCCAATCAAAATAGAGCTGCTCGATTCGCAAGATACCATTGTTTACGAATGGATTATCGCACCGCCCATTGATGTCCTGCCCCCCGGTGAACGTCGCACTTTCAGCGAAGCGCATACCGACATCCCCCGGCGAGCCGTAACGTTGAGAGCCAGTTGGGCCAATGCGCGCTGACCATTCCATGGGGCTGCATTTATAGGCTAAGCCCACGCCGCCCTCAGTGCACGTGAATAGATATCTTGCATGCCCGCTTTTGCTTTGCTAAGCGCGCGCCCTTGCTGTCTTGCGCCTGATTGATCAGGCTTTTGACGGCCATCCCCTGCCTGCGGCCATGGCGGAATTGGTAGACGCGCAACGTTGAGGTCGTTGTGGGCGAAAGCCCGTGGAAGTTCGAGTCTTCTTGGCCGCACCAGGGGTTTGACCGCGCAAGAGCGCTGCTAGGCGGTCAAACCGTCGGCGGGAATTACCGCCCCACACCTCGCTGAGCGCCCTCGCTGGTCGCGCTTTCGCCTGTCACGACATTGGCGGCATCGCCCATCTGCCCAGAGGGCTGAGGCGGCGGCCCTCGCGCCAAATTGGCCCTGGCATTAACCGACAGCGGCCCCAGTCGGATACGCTGATTTGTGCGGTTGAGCTCTACCTCGGCCAATCGCGCCTCTATGCCGATCACTTGCGCGGAAAGCGCCGCCATGCGCAACGTGAATTTCCCATAAGGCACTGATTCAAAAATGAAAAACCCATCGAATTCGGATCGTGTCCGCGCCCGCACTGCTCCGGACTGGTCCACCAGCTCCAACTCTGCGCCCTCAATGCCGTTGCCGCCAGCGCGCATCAACATCCCATCGATTTCACCCGCAGCGACCAGCGGGAGCATGATATGGGTCGCAACGCCTGGTCGCGGCGTGACCACAACACCCGACAAAGCGGGGCGGATCAACGGATTGGGTATCGATGATTCGTCAATCCCGATCAATATTGGCCGGAACGGAGCGAGCGAATCCACAATCGCTTGGCCACCGCTATCTGTCGGCGTGTCGGCCGTCGCGTTGCCGGCTGTAATCACCACGCCCTCGGCCAATTCTTCGCCGTCCTGACGGCGCCCGTCGCCATTGTCGTCCATAAACACCGTGGCCAGGGCCTGGCCCTGTGATGCTATGCGATCACGCGAAAAGCGAATACCATGGCCGCGCGGATCGGGGCCAAAGCCAAATGACAGGCTAAGCCCAGCCGCCACCGAACCATCGCTGCCCGCTTCTGCAGTGGCAGAAAGCGACAATCGGTCAAAACGCCTTGAATAGCCAACGCCTGCGCGCGTGCGATGCGAAACCGACTGATAGCCTAATTCGAGCCGCCAATCTGAGCGTTCAGATTGCGCCCATTCGGCCACGGCCGTGACATCATTTGACGCCGTCGGGCCAGAAATGCTGACCCGCGCTTCGCCGCGCACGCGCACTCTGCCAAATCGCGCATTGGCGAGCAGGCTTGTCGTGATTTCATCGGCCGGCCTCGCAAATTGCCCAGTAACGCTGGTGTGCGCCCAATCAACCTGGCCGGTGAATGAAAGCTTGCGAAAATTAGCCGACACCCGGCCCGTCGATTCGAGCCGATTTTGTCCATCGCGACGCTGGCGATAGCGGGCCTCGAGATGCACCGGCAATGTGGTCATCCCCAGCGAGAGATTATGATCGAATGACAGGCTGTGAAACCCGACAACCCCAAGGCCAACACGATCTGAACGATAACCGCCATTGGCCAACGTCGATTCAAGTTGAAAAAAGCTGTTGCCAAATTGCCCGACCCACAACAGCCGCGCCGCTTTGCCGCCGCCCGACTGTGCGCTGCCCGTTAATTCGGCCAGTGTCGGGCCGATCGAACGACGCAGCGACGCTTCGGCGATCGTATAGCGCCGATTCTCGATCACCATGCTAGTAGCCCATGCGCCCAGTGAGGTGCGGCGATTGAGCCCGCGTTCTATCCCCACCATTCCGCGCCATCCGCGCCGATATGGTCGAGGGCGATTGCCAAATAGCTCGAGCAGATCCTGGTCTTCCTGAACAACGCCCGCCCAATAATAGGTTTTTTGTGGCGGAATGGCATCCATCCCGACGGGGATGGTTCGCACTTCGCGGCGAACCTGGCCTTGCGGCCCATAGAGGACCACTTCAAAGCGATTAAGCCCATAATTGAGCGCAACATCGACAAATTCATAGCGGCCATCGGGCCCGGGCATGGCAAATCCAAGCAATTGGCCGTTGCGGTATAGCTCGGCATCCCAACCATCCGGCAAATCACCTCTGAAGGTCATGCGATCAAATCTGTCAGGCAAATCGAGTGGGCGGTTACTCACCACTACGCCGCGCCCTGATATAGCCTGAGCCGCAATGGGGCTCGAAAGGCTTGTTACGTCGCCTGCGGCCACATGGGTTGCGTTCAACGGCCCCAATAATTGGCCGTTGGGGTCAGAGCGATAGGCGCGCAGCCGCAGGCTTTGTGGTACCCCAGCATTATCCGACGACAGCCGTGCATCCACTGAAGCGCCCAGCAATTCGCCGCTGGCAAATAATTCGTAGCGCGCCTGTGCCGTGGTCCGCCCATTTCGTGCGTCACGGAGCAGCGACGTTGACGCGACGACATCAACCGACGGCGTTTGCCATATGGCATAGGGGCGGCGCGCTTGCGGTAAATCTGCCAGGCTGAATGGCGTTTCGGGCCGTGCCGCATCGGCGCGCTGGCGGCGTTGTGCGGCCAATTCAAAGGGCAGCGGCGTCTCAGATTCAAGAAACAGCACAGAATTGGCGGTGTCAGCGCGCAACGTCACGCCGAGCCATTGGCCAAGTTGTGCCGGATCGACGCACCATCCCTCTGGCGTGTCGATAATCACACCGGAATCGAGCGATTGGCTGCGGCTGGCCAGCGTCACCCGCGCGGCATCGCGATCAATCACGAACACACGGCGTTCGTCAAAGGCCCATCCAGTTGCGCGGCGCAACTGTGTGTCCACACGTATCGGCAAGTCGAGCGCCAACACAATATCGGAAAAATTGACGCAAACATGCCTGCCGCTGACATATCCGCGAATGCCGTCGCCAACGCGATACCGCGTGCTGCGCAGCTCAAACAACCATTGCTCCTCGGGGTCTGGTTGCCAATCGCCGTTCGGCTGGGGCGTTGCCTGCGCCCCATTTGCATTGTGCGCCCCGCGCTGCTGTGCAGCGGCCATTGATGTGCCAACGCCGCCAGGAAGACATCCCAGCAGCGCGACGGTGGCCATGAAGGCATGAAGGCGATGACGTAATTTCAACAGCGAGCAGCCCGATCAGCCACGCCCTTTCCCGGGGCTCAGCGTAAAACCGCGCTGACTTCGGCGATGGTGGCGCCGCCGCGTGATCGATCTTCGATGTAGCGCACCGTTACCGGGCCCTGCAGCGCAGCGGCCTGTTCCGCTGTTAAGGGCAGGGCTACCACCCGGGCATCGCGTTCGGGATAGATGGCGATTCCGCGTGCAACCAATATCGGCTCTGCGACGCCTTGACGGCTGACAATGACTTCGCCGTAAACCGAGCGGTTGCCCGTCCGTGTCAAATCAAATGCCAGGCGGTGCTCCTCGCCATTGCTTTCCAGGCGCGGATTGGCGATCGCCGCGCTCGCGGATAATTGGCCCTGGCGGACTATGATCGGGATGGTAACGCCATAAATCGGCGTCAATGCAATGGAAACGCCGCTCACCGGTTCGGATGGCACGGCCACGATCGGCGTCGCATCGGGAATCGCACGAAACAGCATATGCGCGCGATATTCGCCATCGGGCAGATCAGCCGGCGCGCGCACCCCGATACGGATGGTTTGCGGCTGATTTGGCGGCAGCGTCACGCGGCGCGGACTATAGACCAACATGTCGAGCATGGCGCGCTCAGCGGGCGTTGCTTGCTCTGGCTCGATCTCATCGAGGCTACCGTCGGCCTGCATCCGTTTCAGCTCGAGCGAGATTCGATAGGTAGCTGGCGCCTCGCCAACATTGTTGAGCACAATTTCGGCCCCGCGCGCGCCATCGAGAATGATTCGCGTCGGCGCGACGAGCAAGTCGCCGCCCGCAATTGCTGGAACCGTAGCGAGCATCAAAGCTGCTGTGGTGATAAGGGGGGCCGCAACGCGGCGCAAAAGCGATATTGCCATCATAATCTCCCGCTGGTCACGGTGGCGATCATAGTGACCGCCCCCGGAGGATCAGGAAAAACCCTAGGGCAATGATGGTTTCGACTTTGCTAACCATATCGGCAAAGCAGAGGCGAATCGGGCCTATTTTTACGTTTTCACCAGACGAACAAAAGGGCCACCAGAAAATCCGATGGCCCCTTGTTAGTCGTTGCAATCTATCAGCTCAAGCCAGCCTGTCGTCAAACAGGCGGATAGGCTGCGCTTCTTACTGATAATTGACTGTCAGGTTGAATGTACCGGTATAGGCACCATCGGCCTGGTTCGCGGCGAGCGACAATGTGCCGCCGGCTTTCCCCGACCCAGTGCCTGTTGCGCTGAGCGTCACAGTGCCCGCAATGTCCCAGTAGAGCGAGGCGGTCATCGTATCGGTGCCGTTCGACAATGTCACACTATTGTCCCCGATCACCGTAACAACCGCATTGTTGGTGCCGGTGATGTTGAAATTGGCGCCTGTCACCGTGCCTGTGCACGTCAGGCCCGCACCGCAAGTGCGCACGCCTTGTGGCGAAACTATAACAGTCGAAGCCGCCGCACCCGAAACGATCGTGCCAAAATCGAGCGCCGATGTGTTGGTTACGGTGATCTGCTGAAGAATGGTTGCACGCGCGGTCGCCGAAGCGGTGACGGGTGCGGCGTTAGCTGCGCCAGCCGAAAGGGCTGTTGCTGCAAGGATTGCGCCTGCAAGTGCGCGCTTCATAAACTTACTCATAATGTCTGGTCCCTTTATCCGATAGATCGGTGGAGTTGGCGTGCTCGACGCCTCTCGCCGTTCACATCGCCATTTAGGAACCAAGCCGTTGGCAATTCGCTGCTTGATAAGGTTAATGCCGCGTTAGAGTTTATTTTCTTCTATATATCAAAGCGTTACCTATCAAATCTTTTCACCGCTCAGCCGCTGGCACAACATATCGAGCTGTTCAAGATTGGCATATTCGAGCGATAATGTGCCGCTCATGTCCGATGTATGGGCAATCTGCACCCTTATCCCGATCATATCAGCCAGGTGCGATTCGAGCGCAGCAATATCGGCGTCGCGCGCCACTATCGCTTTGGGCCGACCAGGCGAAGTCGCCTTGCGGGTGGCCCGCACCAGCGCCTCGACTTTGCGTACCGAATAGCCTTTCGCCACCGCCTTTTTCGCCAAGGCGTGTGCGTCATCATGGCCGATGAGCGCCCGTGCATGGCCCATTCCCAATTGGCCATCGGCAATCATTTCACGGACGGGCATTGGCAGTTCAAGCAGGCGCAAAATATTCGTGATGTGGCTGCGCGATTTGCCGATCATCCGGCCGATGGCGTCGGCGCTATGGCCCAATTTATCGCGAAGCCGCGCATAGGCATCGGCCTCTTCAATAGCGTTCAAATCTTTGCGCTGAATATTCTCAATCAGCGCGATCGTATAGGTTTCGCTATCATCCAAATCGCGAATAATCGCCGGTATCTGATGCAGCCCGGCGCGCTGCGCAGCGCGCCAACGCCGCTCTCCGGCCACAATCTCCCAGCCCCCCGCCCCCCTGGGCCTGACCAATATGGGCTGTATCAGCCCGCGATCACGAAGCGAATCAGCCAGCTCGTTTAGTGCGGCTTCATCAAAATGGCGGCGCGGTTGTTCGGGATGTGGGTGAATGTCGGCGACCGAAAGCAGCGTCAAACCGGCTTTTGCGCCATCCGCGGGCAATCCTCCTGCTGGTATTTCGGTCTGGATATCGCCCATCAGCGCGGAAAGTCCACGACCCAAGCCCGATGGTCGCCTTATCCGCACAACGGCGCCGGTTTCGCCGTCAAAACTTGTTATGCGGGGTCCGTCTGCCCTGTCATTGCCATTATCATTCATGTCATGCAGCCTGTTTTATCGATGGCAATCGCGCAATAACTTCACGCGCAAGGTCTATATAGGCCATCGAACCAGCGCATCGTTGGTCATAAACCAATGCTGGCAAGCCATGGCTCGGCGCTTCTGATAGCCGCACATTGCGCGGAATAACGCTTTCAAACACAATTGGGCCCAAACATTCTCGAACATCCGCCGAAACCTGGTCAGTCAGGCGGTTGCGTCGATCAAACATGGTCAGGGCAACGCCTAAAATCGCTAGCCCGGGGTTGAATCGCGCTCTTATCCGGTCAACCGTCTGGAGAAGGTGGCTCAGCCCTTCAAGCGCAAAAAATTCGCACTGCAGCGGGACCAGAATCGAATCAGCGGCGGTCAGGGCATTAAGCGTCAACAATCCCAACGACGGCGGGCAATCTATCAGGCAGATGTCCCATTGGCCGGGAAGCGCCGCATCGAGGGCTTTTGCCAGGCGATGTGTGCGATCTTCCACAGACACCAGCTCAACTTCCGACCCAGATAAATCTGCGGTTGCTGTCACCAAATCAAGTCGCGGAATCCGCGTTGCCATCGCGGCTTCGGTAACGCTGATTTCCCCTGCCAGTAATTCATAGCTTGAATGCACCCGTGCCGCCGCCTTTATCCCCAGTCCCGTTGAGGCATTTCCTTGGGGGTCCAGGTCGATGAGCAAGGTTCGCCAGCCGCTGGCAGCAAGTGCCGTTGCCAAATTGATCGCGGTCGTGGTTTTCCCCACACCCCCTTTTTGATTGGCTATCGCAATGCAAATCATCAGCTTCTCTGTGCTTTCCTAGCCAACATTGCCCCGCGACCAATCAAAATGCGTGATTCGCCATGGGTTATGCTTGGTTCCACCTTAAATGCTTTCTGCCATGTGTGAGGAAGCGTGGAAAGCTCCATTTGTGCATTTTTGCCTTTGGGGAGCAACCAGAGCGTCGATTCAGAGGCTAAATGGCCCGACATCGCCAAAAGCTTGTCGAGTGGCGCAAAGGCGCGCGCCGATATGACGTCAAAATGCGACGCGGCAAGAGATTCCACGCGCCCGTGATACAGCGTGACCCGATCTTGCAAAGCGAGGGCCGTGATGACCCCTTGCAGAAAATCACAACGCAGTTTGCGCGATTCAACGAGGGTGACGCGCCAATGCGGCGCTATCAGCGCAATAACCAGGCCCGGCAAACCCGCGCCACTGCCCAAATCCGCCCATGTTCCGCCCCCACCTCCGGCAAGCCCCAGCAATTGCGCGCTGTCGGCAATGTGTCGACACCACATGCTATCGTCATCAAGCGTTGAGCCGGAAACAAGATTCTGTTGGTTATTGGCTTCGCGCAGCGCGGCCACAAATTGCTCGATCCGCCCCATTGTTTCACGTGAAACATGAAGCCGCTCGGATAAATAATTCCGCGCGCCCTGCGCCGTGATGATAGGCGAGACGGCGCTCACTGAGCGATCCATAGGGGTTTGCGCGTAGCGGTCATGCTTTTGCGACCTAGGCGGCCTGACGCCGACTGTAGATCATGATAGCCGTCAGCGCCGCCGGGGTGACGCCGGATATTCGGCTCGCCTGGCCCAGTGTTTCCGGTCGCGCTGTTGACAGTCGCTCTATCATTTCTGTGGACAGCCCGCCAATCGAACTAAAATCCAGCCGAGGATCGAGCACAATCCGCTCATTGGCCGCCAGCGCCCTTAATTCGGCTTCGTGCCGCGCGATATAGGGGGCGTAACGGATATCCTCTATCAATTCATCGAGCAATGCACCCCAAGACAAAGGCGACACATCCATAAGCACAGGATGATCGCGCAATGCGGTGGCGCCTGGCCCGCCTTGGGCCAACCACTGCCCCAATGTCCGCAATATCCCATCGGCTGGCAAGTCTATGTTGCGTGCCCTCAAGTCTTGCGATGAGACAATGGTGTCCAACGCGCGGGTCAGCCGATCATAGCCGATGTCGCGATCATGGGCGATGGCAATCCGCCTGTCGCTTAGCGCCCCCGCCGCCTCGGCCACACCAGACAGGCGCGTCACCGCATTGTCGGCACGCAATTTCAGCCGATGCTCGGCGCGCGCGGTCAGCATGCGGTATGGCTCGCTCACCCCTTGCAAGACTAGATCGTCGATCATCACCCCGATATAGCTCTGCCAGCGATCAAGGACCATCGGCGCAGCTCCGATCACCGCCTGTGCCGCGTTAATCCCCGCAATCAGCCCCTGCGCCGCCGCTTCTTCATAACCGGTGGTGCCGTTGATCTGCCCTGCGCAATAGAGGCCGGGCAATGCGCGGACCATCAGGTGGCGGTCAAGCGCTCGTGGGTCGATGTGATCATATTCGACGGCATAGCCTGCCACTACCATCTCCACCGCGCCCAGCCCTGGCATCAAACGCAGCATTTCCAATTGAACATCGGCGGGAAGCGAGGTCGAAATGCCGTTGGGATAGATGATAGGCGTATCCAGCCCCTCAGGCTCCAGGAATATCTGGTGCGAGGCTTTATCGGCAAAGCGGTGAATCTTATCCTCAATGGACGGGCAATAACGCGGCCCGCGCGCACCGACTGCCCCGCTGAACAGCGGCGAACGGTGTAAATTGGCGCGGATCACGTCGTGCGCCGCCTCGGTCGTGCGCGTAATGAAGCAAGAGATTTGCGTCAGCACACGCCTCGGAGTCGCTGCGGACATCGTCCATACGCCATTATCGCTTGGCTGTTCTTCAAGCATCGCCCAATCAATGGTCCGGCCGTCAAGCCGCGGCGGGGTGCCCGTTTTTAGCCGCGCCATCGGCAGGGCGGCGTGGCGCAATTGCTGGGCAAGCCTTGTCGCACCAGCCTCATCAATCCGCCCGCCTGAAAAGACGTCCTCACCCCGAAACATGCGCCCGCCGAGGAAGGTTCCCGTCGCCAGCACGACAGCATTGCCCAGCAACGTTCGACCATCGGCGAGCACTACGCCCGCCACCGCGCCGCCTGCGCCTTCTTCGTGCAGTGCAACAACCTCACCAGCAACGACGCTCAGCGCCGCATGCTTGGCCAATATTCGCCGCACCTCGGCACCGAAACGCACGCGATCTGCCTGTACGCGCGGACCCTGAACAGCGACTCCCTTTGACGCATTGAGCATGCGGTGGTGAATGGCCCCTGCATCAGCCGCACGCGCGATCACTCCATCAAAGGCATCGACCTCGCGGACCAAATGCCCCTTGCCCAACCCGCCAATCGCGGGGTTGCAGGACATTGCGCCAATTTTTTCGGGGTCAAAGCTTATGAGCGCCACTCGCAACCCTTCGGGCGCACCAACACGCGCAGCGGCGCAGGCCGCCTCAACCCCGGCGTGGCCGCCGCCAACGACGATGATGTCAAATTGCTCGGGCATAGCCACGCCTGTTCCACTTCGCTTTCCCGCTTGTCAACGAGCGCGCATAGTCGAAATTGCGGGGCAGGGAAAGTATGCCGCGGTTTCACGTGGAACATTCGCGGGAAAAGGACCTCATTTCCCGATGCAAAAGCGCCCGAACAACGCGTCAAGCATATCCTCGGTACCGGCCTGTCCAGTGATCGCATCAATGGCGGTTCGCGCGGCGCGTAAGTGTTCGGCAAGCAGAAGCGGGTCAGGCTGCGCGGCTTGATCGTCAAGCGCATCCACCGCCGCCTGTAGCGCCGCACGGTGGCGCTCATTCATCGCAACCTCGCCTTCGCGGGGTAACAGCGTGCGCGCGCGATCAACCAGCCAGCGGTGCAGCTCCGCCATCCCCTCGCCTGTCTGTGCCGACAGCGCCAGATCAGCCCCACTGGCAATCGCCATATGATCGACCTGCGCGGCGATGCGACATGCGTGCGGATGGTCAGGCACATCATCGGGTGAGCCAAGCCACAACAGCATATCCGCGCTCGCAATCCATGCCTGTGCACGGCGCATTCCCTCGGCCTCGATGGCATCGCCCGTCCCGCCGTGCAGTCCGGCAGTATCGGCAAAGCGAAAGGGAATACCGTCCAAAGCCAGCGCCACCTCTATCACATCACGCGTCGTTCCCGCTTGGGCTGAGACAATCGCCGCCTCGCGCGTGGCAATCGCATTGAGCAAGGTGGACTTGCCCGCATTGGGTGGCCCGGCGATGGCGACGGTCAATCCATCACGCAGACGCTCGGACCATGGCCGCGCCAGCCAGTGACGCCATGACGTGGATATCTCATCTATCACATTGTTAATCAAAGATATTTCTGTTTCGTCAGCGGTAACATCACTCTCATCGGCGAAATCGAGCATTGCTTCGACGCGGGCAGACAGCATCAACAGCTGCTCCTGCCACTCCGCTACTTTGCCCGACAATGCCCCGCCCGCCAGCGCCAATGCCTGGCGCCGTTGCCCCTCGGTCTCGGCTTCGAGCAGATCGGCCAACCCCTCCGCCTCGGCAAGATCGATCCGGCTGTTCATTAGAGCGCGGCGAGTAAACTCTCCTGGCAAGGCGGGACGTAGCCCTGCGATACCGGATAAGGCCGATTCAATAGCGCGCACCACCGCGCGGCCGCCATGTGCGTGAATTTCCGCCAGATCTTCGCCCGTGGCACTGCCGGGCCCGGGAAACCAGAGGGTGAGCGCACGGTCGAGAATTCCCAGCGTGGCGGGGTCACGTAACGTGGCAAGTTTGGCTTCGCGCGGCGGCGGTAGTTTGCCCGCCAGCGCCCGCAGCGCGCCCCCTGCCTGTGGCCCGCTGATACGGATGACAGCGATGGCCGCAGGCGGAGACCCGCTCGACAACGCGAATATTGTGTCCATTATACCTGGCGTCAGCTCTTCGTTGTGCGCGTTGTGCTGCCTTTGCCTGCCCCGCCAAGGCCGCCAGTTAAGCTGCTGCCAATTTGGCCAAACAGCTGTTGCGCCATGCCAATTCCGGCATCGCCGATCGAAGACCAGCTTTTGACAATAGTGCCGACCAATTCAGGCGTCACGCCATCTTCAACCAGTTTTCTCATCCGCTCGAGATAGATATCATGCAGCGAACTGACGTCTGGCAGGCCCAGCGTCGCGCGCGCCTCCAATGGCGTAACATCGAGTGTGATTTTGATTTTCATCGGCTTTTCCTCTGCCTTCCCCTAGGCAAGCCTAGCGGGTTTTCTCCCTTTCCACTCGCAAATGGGTTTGGGATATTCTAATCAATCTTCATGGCTTATGCACCGACACGCGCCCATCTGGCAACGCCCATCGGCATCGTCCAGATTTTTGGCGATGATGCGGTGATTGACCGCGTTACGATCCAACCGCTTGCCCACGATGTGACCGAGGATTTACAAGACGTCACTGGCGCCTTAGCGGCGGCTGTCGCACAGCTCCGCGACTATTTTGCCGGAACCCGCCAAGCGTTCAACCTGCCGCTCGCGCCCGCTAAAAGCCCGCGGGGAACGGCGCTGCGTGGGGCGATTGACAGCGTCCCTTACGGCGAAACCGCCACCTATGGCCAGCTCGCCCGCAGCCACGCCAGCAGCAGCCGCGCGATGGGCCAGGCATGTGCGCGCAACCCCTTCCCGATCATCATCCCCTGCCACCGTGTGACGTCAAGCGGCGGCGCAAAGGAAAATTATTCGGGCGGTGACGGCGCGGCAACCAAGGCATGGCTCAATGCACATGAGGCACGGATTGCGGGAAAGGTATTGATATGATTGGACAAAGTATAGCAGAGCAAGGCGTTGCCGCATGGCATGCCTATATGGATGGCGGGGCGGATGCCGATATACTGCGCAGCATGATCGCCGAGGATGCGGTGTTTCACTCCCCCGTGGTTCACACCCCGCAAGTCGGGCGAGATAAAGTGTTCGCCTATCTGTTTGCCGCCAGCAAGGTGCTCGGCAGTGCGAACTTCGCCTATGTCCGCGAAATTATCGACGGTGACACCGCCATGCTGGAGTTCACCGATACGATCGATGGTATTCACATCAACGGCGTCGACCTGATCCGCTGGAATGACGCGGGTGAGATTGTCGATTTCAAGGTGATGGTCCGGCCACTCAAAGCCGTCAACAAGCTGTGGGAGATGATGGGCGCAATGATGGCGAAAGCGGAGTAGCGCTCAAGATTCAATGCTGTTTCGACAGATAATATTCACTTCGCCCCTGTGGAACAGCAGGCGTGCCGAGCCACATCTCCGACACCCACGCCCAAGCTGTCCAATTGTCGCGATCAAGGAGTGCCCCAGCAACTGCAAAGGGAATCGTTGCCGCCATCATCATCAACGTGACCGCCCAGACGCGATTAACGTGACTTTCTCCATAATCGGCGGGTTGCTCCAACATATCTGCGATCAATGCGCTTGCATCGGCATGTTGATAGGCAGGGACAGTCAGGCAATAGCCGCCCAATTTCAACCATGCTATCTGCGCAAACAGGCATAGCCGTTGGTGCCACCCAGCCTATCCCCACAATCGGCCGAGGCCAACATTGGGGTCAATCCAGCCCTCATAGATCATCTTGACCGAGACCCACAGGATGACCACCAGGCCGACATAAGCGATCCAGCGATAGCGTTCGATATATTTGGCAATGATATTGGCGGCTAGGCCCATGAGTGCGACCGCGAAAACCAGGCCGACGATGAGGATGCCCGGGTGCGCGCGCGCCGCGCCGGCCACCGCGAGCACATTATCGAGGCTCATGCTGACATCGGCAATCGCCACCGCCCATGCGGCGCCAGCAAAGCTCTTGGCGGGGCGAATCCCCGAATCCTCATCGCCATCGATTTCAGGCGAGCCAAGCGATTCGCCCGTCATCGTGCGCACTTCGCGCCACATCCGCCACGCCACCCACAACAGCAGCAGGCCGCCAATCAGAATCAACCCGACGATTTGCAGGAGTTGCGTCACCACCAGTGCGAAGGCAATGCGCAGCACCAAAGCCGCCACCACGCCGAGTAAAATCACCTTTTTGCGTTGATCGGCGGGCAAACCAGCGGCCAGCGCGCCGACGACAATGGCGTTATCGCCCGCGAGGACAAGGTCGATCATCAACACCTGGAGGAAGGTGGAAAAAGCCGCCGGGTCGGTGATGTTCGAAAAATCGTGCAGGACCGACGCCCAGATTTCAGCAGGGCCGCCCAAAGCAGATGCGGCGTGCGATACAGCGGCCACTAGGTAATCGAACACAAAGACTCTCCAAAATAGGTTACGCGCGGCATAGGGTCATAATAGTGGTGAAGCAATGCCCGCCACTGTTGATAGCGATCAGATTGCCTGAATCCATCACGGTGCGCCTCTACACTGTCCCACTGAACGAGCAAGAGATAGGGGCCGCCAGCATCAAGCGGCGGCCTGATCTCGATCCCGCCAAAGCCCGGCGATGCAGCGATCAGAGGACGCGCGCGGGCCATGGCCGCTTCGAATGCCGCCTCTTCGCCGCTACGGACTTGCAACAGCGCATGTTCGATAATCATAGTGGCGGGCCTCATTGCAGATGGTATTGAACAAATGCGGCGCGTTCGGCAATCGGTGCCAAGGGTAAATCGATCAGCGCATAGCCATAACGAAGCCAGGCTGATCCAATCGCGGTATCGCTTGCTACGGCCTGTTCCCAATCTTGTGTTCGCTCAGAATCAGGAGCGTAAATCATACGCCAAGGAGGAGCCCTGAAAATGGGGCCGGTATAGCGAAGATCGTGGCAAATTTGGTCGAGCTTGTCCGGCACAGCCAGGCCTTCGAGCTCTAGGAATCCGGCAATGTCGGGAAAACCCCGGTCGTAAAGCGCAGGGCCAGATTCTGCTCTATGCCAAGCCGCCAATTCGGCATCGAGCATTGCCATAGCAAAGTCCATCGGTCGTTCGGCGCGCATCGCCATACCGCCGGACGATTGCAGAATCGCCCGCGCGACTTCGGGAAAGGTCGGGACGCCCTTGGCTGCCAGAGCGGCAAGCAACGTGGATTTTCCTGCCCCCGGCCCGCCAGTCAGCACCGAACGAAGCGGGGCAGGCGGCACTGCCCGCATTTACTGGTTCATATTTTCGAAGAAATCTTCGTTGGTCTTGCTGTTCTTCATCTTGTCGAGCAGGAATTCCATCGCGTCGATGGTCCCCATCTGCATCAAGATACGGCGCAGCACCCACATTTTCGACAGCTTATTCTTGTCGAGCAACAGCTCTTCTTTGCGCGTGCCAGACTTGCCAACGTCGAGCGCGGGGAAGATGCGCTTGTCGCTGACCTTGCGGTCGAGCACAATTTCGCTGTTACCCGTGCCCTTAAACTCTTCGAAAATCACTTCGTCCATCTTGGATCCGGTGTCGATCAGCGCGGTGGCGATGATCGAGAGCGAACCGCCCTCTTCGATGTTCCGCGCCGCACCAAAAAAGCGCTTGGGGCGTTGCAATGCATTGGCATCGACCCCGCCGGTCAGCACTTTGCCGCTGCTCGGCACCACGGTGTTGTAAGCGCGGCCAAGGCGGGTGATCGAATCGAGCAGGATGACGACATCCTTCTTGTGCTCGACCAGCCGCTTGGCCTTTTCAATGACCATTTCAGCGACTTGGACGTGGCGCGATGCCGGCTCGTCAAAGGTCGAGGACACAACCTCGCCCTTGACGCTGCGCTGCATGTCGGTGACTTCCTCGGGCCGTTCATCGACGAGCAGGACAATAAGGAACACCTCGGGATGATTGTCGGTGATTGCCTTGGCGATATTTTGCAGCAGCACCGTTTTACCCGTGCGCGGCGGCGCTACGATCAGCGCGCGCTGTCCTTTACCCTGCGGACTGACAAGGTCTATGACCCGCGCCGACATGTCCTTTTGTGTTGGGTCCGCACAATCGAGGGTGAGCTTCTCGTCGGGGTAAAGCGGTGTCAGATTGTCAAAATTAACGCGGTGGCGCACCGCCTCCGGGTCATCAAAATTGACCTTGAGTAATTTGGTCAAAGCAAAATAGCGCTCGCCATCCTTGGGTGCCCTAATTTCGCCCTCAACAGTGTCTCCGGTGCGCAATCCATGGCGGCGTACCTGGTTGGGGCTTAAATAAATATCATCGGGCCCGGCAAGGTAATTAGCCTCTGCGCTACGCAGAAAACCAAAGCCATCCTGCAACACTTCGATGGTGCCGCTGCCCATAATCTCAGCGCCGTCTTCGGCTTTGGCTTTGAGGATCGAGAACATCAAATCTTGTTTGCGCAGCGTTGAAGCGCCTTCGACACCCAATTCCTCGGCCATTTCGACCAGCTCGGCAGGCGTTTTTTTCTTTAATTCTTTCAAATGCATTATTCTGTTCCGGTGGAAATGGCGCGGTTGGCTATCGGGATATATGAGCCTGGCGATGGGGAATCGCAGCATCGCGCATAAGTGGAGATATGGTAGGGAGATACCCACACCATCCCGCTATATTTAGGGAAATACTGTCCTTCTGTCAATCTGGCTGTCAGCATGCGCTTCAAGTCATCGCTTTATAAGGGTTTGACGAAAACCAATATCACGATGACAATTGTGAGCAGAGAAGGAATTTCGTTAAACAAGCGCAATTGTCGGCCAGACAATCGCCGTTCACTGCGCGCCAAGGCCTTAGCATAACCGACCAGCCAACCGTGATAGCCCGACAAAAACAGCACCAACGCCAGTTTGATAAGAAACCAACCATGGGTCCAAAAACCGCCATGCGCAGCCAGCATCAGCCCTAAAATCCACACAATTATCAAAGACGGGTTGAGGATGATTTTCCGCAGTTTTCTCTCTCGATCAACCCATCGCTGCTCTTCATCCGACCCTGACTCACACTCCTGATGATAGACAAAATAGCGCGGCATCATGAACAGCCCCGCCATCAGAAATATGACAAAAACGACGTGAAACGCGACAACCCATAAATAGGCCTCGCCCAGCCATCCTATCCAATTCTCAAGCATTTTTATCGCCGCGCACATGCCGCACCATCTGTTCAACATGCGCGATGGGCGTGTCAGGCAATATTCCGTGCCCTAAATTAAAAATATGCGGCCGGCCGGAAAAAGCCATGCGGATAAAATCTATTCGCGCATCGAGCGCATCTCCTCCGGCGATCAGCAACAATGGATCAAGATTTCCTTGAACCGGCAAGCCCTTTGGCAAGATCGTATTGGCCCAGACAGGATCGATAGTTTCGTCAATACCGATGGCATCAACCCCAGTCCCAAGCGCATAATCAGCCAATTTCGCGCCTGCGCCCTTTGGAAAACCGATGATAGGTGCTTGAGGACACGCGCGGCGGACCCGATCAACAATCGCCCGATTAGGCGCAACGACCCAGCGCATAAACTCATCAGGAGCAAGGCTGCCCGCCCAACTGTCGAACAATTGCACCGCATCTGCCCCGGCGTGGATTTGCCCGATCAGGTAGCCAGCGGTCATATCAACGATTGCATCGATAAGCGCCGAAAAACGATCGCGCTGAGTATAGGCCATCCGCCGCGCAGGCCCGTGATCTTTCGATCCCTGACCATCAACCATATAGGTCGCCACGGTCCATGGTGACCCTGCAAAACCCAATAAGGCGCGGCCCACAGGCATGCTTTGCCGAAGCAGGCGTAAAGTCTGATAGACAGGTTCGAGCCGTTCGGGATGCGCGGTTAATGTTTCAAGCGCAACATCCGCTATCCTCGGGCAAAGTCGCGGCCCTTCACCTGCCTCGAACCATAAATCCTGCCCCATTGCATGTGGGATAACCAAAATGTCGGAAAACAGGATTGCTGCATCAAGATCAAATCGACGTAAGGGCTGCAACGTGACTTCACACGCGGCTTCGCTATCGTGAACAAGCTCCAGAAAACCGCCCTTTTCAGAACGAAGAGCGCGATATTCTGGTAAATAACGACCAGCTTGCCGCATAACCCATATCGGCGGGGGGGATATTACTCGCCCCTGCAGAACATCGATTATGGCATTATCATGGAGAGCCTTTGGGCAATTCATCATAAAAATAGATAGTCTTTCTTGTTGATAGTAGATGTTGGGCGCTGAATATTGGGGACATAGCCACCTGCCCCGAACTTGCCAACAACGGCACAGGATCGACTCATGGCAATATCATGAGTCGCAAAAACAATCCCCAATTTCCACATGCTGTGGGTATGATTAAACTATTGCGGACAAGTTTGTGGATGGAATCGGCTTGTTCGTGGGCAAATTTTTATCCCACAAAGCTTCCCTTGCCTTATCCACAGTCTGCCCACACATATATTCGTCATGAAACTCCACCTTCATCTCGTGTCAGATTCCACTGGCGAAACGCTCGAAAATATTGCCAAAGCGGCGCTTGCGCAATTTGATGATGTTGCAGTCACGCGCCATTTTTGGCCAATGGTGCGCTCTCCAGCGCATTTACAGCGTATTTTAATCGAAGCCACAGACAATCCCGGGCTTGTTCTTTTTACACTCGTGAATGGTGAACTGCGCGCTGAGCTAGAGAGGCGATGCGCCGCGCTTGGGCTAACCGCGGTTGCCGCGCTTGATACCGTCACTGACGCGCTATCCCACACGTTGGGGCAAGAGGCCAAGGCCAGGCCCGGCCGGCAACATATGCTTGACGCTGCCTATTTCGCGCGGGTTGAGGCTATTCATTACACGATGGCGCATGATGACGGTATCTCGCCCGAAGGGTGGGAGGACGCCGATATTATCCTGGCTGGCGTGTCGCGCAGTTCGAAAACACCGACCTCAATCTATCTCGCCAATCGCGGATATAAGACCGCAAATATCCCCATTGTGCCAGAATCCCCACCACCACCAAGCCTTTACTCGCTCATCAATCCGCTGGTGGTCGGGCTGACTACCAGCGCGGATCGGCTAGTTGCGGTGCGGCGCAATCGACTATCCTCGATGGGCGAGGATCGCATCACGACTTATGCCGATGAAGATGCAGTCAAGAGCGAGCTCGGTTATGCACGGCGAATGTTCGCTGATAATGAATGGCCAGTTATCGATGTAACCAGGCGATCGATTGAGGAAAGCGCGGCGGCTATCATCAAATTGGTCGAGGATCGGCGGGCCATGATGGAAGCCGGGGCGGGGGCAGGGCAATGACGGTGCCATGGCAGCACGAAACGCTTATCCTCGCCTCAAAAAGTGCCAGCCGCCGCGCAATGCTCGATGCGGCGGGCATCGCCTATGAAGTGGTGGTTGCAGATATAGACGAGGCGGCAATCAAGGCGGATATGCAGCTAAGTGGCGCGGATATTCGCGCCATCACACTCGGACTGGCCAGAGCCAAAGCCGAATCGGTATCGCGGCTGCACCCGCACAGATGGGTTTTGGGCAGCGATTCTGCTGTCAGCGTAGAGGGGCAATTCTATAGCAAGCCTGCGACCAGAGAGGGTGCGGCGGCGCATCTGCGCGCTTTTTCGGGTCGGATGATGACTCTCGACAGCGCCATAGTGCTGGCAAAGGGCGGCGAGATGCGTGACTATGCCAGCGATGATGCGCATCTGGAGGTCAGGTGCCTGAGTGATGCATTCATCGACCAATATCTGTCGGCCGAATGGCCAGCCATCGCGGCTTGCGTTGGATGTTTTCGGATCGAGGGGCTTGGCGCCCATCTGTTCGAATGTATCACAGGCAGCCAATTCACCATCCTTGGCATGCCACTGTTGCCGCTGCTCGACCGGATGCGTGAACAAGGGATGATGACGTCGTGATCGCAACCGTCGACAGCATCGGTCCTGGCAAGCCCTATGCCGAGGTGATTGGTGATCCGATTGCGCATAGTAAATCGCCGCTCATTCATAACTTCTGGCTCAACGCGCTGAACATAGACGCCACCTATCGCGCCTGTCATGTGCCCCCAAACCGCCTTGGCGAGTATATTGCTCGCCGCAGCGGCGACCCAGACTGGCGTGGATGCAATGTCACCATTCCGCACAAGGTCAGTATCCTCGACCATGTGGCAGACCCGGGCGGGATACGAGAAAACATTGGTGCGGCAAATGCGGTATTTTGGCATGCGGACAGCAGTTTAGCGGCAACCAACACCGATGCAGCAGGTTTTTTTGCACCGCTCGCGGACCATGATCTCACGGGAAAAGATGTGGCGGTTATTGGCGCGGGCGGCGCGGCGCGGGCTGTGCTTTTCGCGCTGTCCCGCTGTGACGTTGCTAGCGTGGCTATCTATAATCGCAACATCATGAAGGCGGGGGGGCTGCTCGCGCAATTCGGGCTAAAGGGGCGGGCGCTTCCGTTAGGGGCTCGCCTGCCTGTGGCGACGGCGCTGTTGGTCAATGCCAGCGCCTTGGGGATGGTGGGGCAGGACACCCTGATATGCGACCTATCCCCGCTCCCCACTGATGCGCTGGTCTATGACCTCGTTTATGCGCCGGTGGAGACGGATTTATTGGCTCAGGCCGCCGATCGCGGTCTGGAAACAATAGACGGGCTCGAAATGCTGGTTGGCCAGGCGGCCGTGGTGTTCGAGCTGTTTTTTGGCGTCGCGCCGCCGCGGATACGCGATGGCGAATTGCGCAAAATGCTGATCGACACATGATCAAGAAACGAACACGCCCGCTGCTCATCGGCCTGACCGGTTCGATCGGTATGGGAAAATCAACGCTCGCCGGCATGCTGCGCGATTTGGGGGTGCCGGTGTTTGATGCCGACGCTGTGGTGCACGATATGCAGGGGCCGGGCGGCGCGCTGGTCGCAGCCATAGAAGCTGCCTTTCCCGGGACCACTGGGCCAATGGGGGTCGACAGGGTCAGGCTGGGCACGCAGGTATTTGGCGATAATGCGGCACTGGCGCGGCTCGAGCGTATCGTTCACCCCGCAGTTGCCGAGGCACAGGCCGAATTTATGACGACGCACCGCGCCGCGCCGATCATCGTGCTTGATATCCCATTATTGTTTGAAAAGGGCGGAGTTTCGGCGGTCGATCGGGTCATAGTGGTATCGGCGTCGCCCGAGGAACAGCGTCGGCGCGTGCTTGCTCGACCGGGCATGACAGCGAAAAAATTTGCTGAAATACTGGCGCGACAGACTCCTGATGCACAAAAGCGTGCCGCCGCAGACCATATTATCAATACAAATGGATCGTTGGCTGAAACACGGGCACAAATTGCATCGCTCATCGCTTGCCTAAGGGCGACGAGCGGCGCATAGTATTCGGCAATATGCGGCAAATTATCTTCGATACCGAAACCACGGGCCTAAGCGCGACCGGCGGCGACAGACTGGTAGAAATTGGTTGTATAGAATTGATCGGGCGCGTCGAAACTGGCGTCACATTCCAACGCTATTTTAATCCAGAACGGTCGATGCCCGCAGAGGCACAAGCGGTGCACGGCCTTTCCGACACCTTTTTGTCCGACAAGCCTCTCTTTGCCGATTGCGTCGATGAGCTTCTGTCCTTTTTGGGTGATGATGCGCAATTGGTCGCACATAATGCCGCTTTTGATTTTGGTTTCGTTGATGCCGAGTTAAAACGCGCGGGGCGGCCGCCGCTCGATCGTTCGCGGATGGTCGATACAGTGGCTATAGCGCGGCGGCTTCACCCCGGCGGCAAGCACAGCCTTGATGCATTATGCGGCCGCTATGGCGTTGATCGAAGCCACCGGGTCAAACATGGCGCGCTGCTTGATGCCGAACTTCTGGCGCAGCTTTATGTTGAGATGACGGGCGGGCGCCAGATTGGCATGGCGTTGGGGATCGAGGCTGCAATCGTCGCCGCCAGTTCAGCGCAGGATGTGCGCATGGCGCCCCGCCCCTTTGTTGAGCCACGCCCTCATACGGCTACGGCCACAGAATTGGAACGGCACACCGCTTTTATTGAAAAAACCACCAATCCGATATGGATAAACGCTTAAGGAAAAGGAGATTGAGCAGGCGCAAACATTAGGACGCTGCCCCGGAATTTGAGATTACTCTGCCACCATCAAATCAGGAGAAATGTCATGGAAATTCGTGTTTCTGGTCATCAGATTGAAACTGGCGCCGCGTTACAAACGCATGTGACTGACCGAATGAACGCGATGGCAGATAAATATTTCTCTCGAACTATTTCCACACACGCCACTTTTGGCCGCGGACCGCACGATAGCGTCACTTGCGATATTGTGGCGCATGTCATGCAGGGCGTGTTGCTGAAAGCGCACGGGCAGGCGCAAGACGCGCACCTCGTTTTTGAACAAGCCGCCGACCGAATAGAAAAACAATTGCGCCGCTACATGCGCCGCCTCAAGGATAAAAATGGCGCGGCCGACTCGGCCAACCTGTCAGAAATCAATTTTGATGCGGGCTATACGGTGTTTGATGCCGGGGAGCCTGATGAAGAGGTGGGTGATGCCCCCGCGATCATCGCAGAAACGCGCGTCGATGTGCCCACTGCTACTGTGTCGGATGCAGTGATGATGCTTGATCTGCGCAATACGACGGCGCTGTTGTTTGTTAATGCCGCAACGGCCGCCCACAATATGGTTTATCGGCGCGGGGATGGCACCATTGGCTGGGTCGAGCCAAGGCGGGGTTAAGCGCAATCACTTTTACATGCTGGTATTTTGTATCAAGCGGGGCTATGGGCGCGCCTTTGATGGGTAATCAAAGCATGGACGGTGCCGGATTTCGGTATCCCCTCTCCCAATTTCTCGGTATCCACCTCTCCCAATTTTGGTAAAGACAACAATAAAATGAACAGGTTAGACAACCTAATATATCCGGCAACAGTCCGCGGCCAAGTGGCCGTAGATTCCAAACGCGCATTTTTCCCTGTTGCCGGGGCGCTGGCCGCATCGGCGCTTGGCCTGGATGCAAGCGAGGTGGCAGAGGCGCTGCTTGAACGCGAGCGGCTTGGATCAACAGCATTCGGTCGCGGCATGGCGATTCCGCATGCGCGGATTGCCGGGCTGGGTGGTGTGCGCGGATTGTTTATTCAATTGACGCGGCCGATCGAATTCGATGCTATCGATTCGCTTCCTGTGGATCTGATTTTTGTGCTTCTCTCGCCTGTGGACGCCGGGGCTGATCATTTGAAAGCCCTGGCACAGGTATCGCGCTTTTTTCGCGATGATGCCGCGGTTGCGCGGTTGCGCGGTGCCAAAACCACCGAGGCGGTTTATGCCATATTGACGGGCGAAGAAGCGCGTGACGCTGCTTAGATATGCTCTTGGGCGGATTCATTCATTCATGAATTATCCGTTCCGGAGGGCATTCTTTTGCAAACACCTGCCCTTCTTCTCTCTTGATACAGACATGCCGATGTCGCTGAGAATGAGGTGTTGCGCGTGATGGCGGGTGATGAATTGAATCCCGATTTAGTTCAAGGTGATACGGGTGAGGTCGCGCATTTTCGGGCGCTCGAATCGCTTTATGCTGCGGCTCCTGTCAACCAATTGTTCCCGTCATCGTTGACGATCATCTCCAGCGGAATTGCGCAGATCAGCTTTGAAGTCCAGCCTGCTCTGTTCCATGCTGCGGGCGCGCTCCACGGCACCAGCTATTTCAAAATGCTTGATGATGCTGCCTTTTATGCGGCGAACAGCCTGGTGACCGACCGATTTTTGCTGACGACTGCATTCAACCTGTTGTTTACTCGGCCACTAAAGTCCGGGATGGTTACCGCCTATGGCCGTTGGATCAGCGGACGCCGCCGGGTGCTGGTTGCCGATGCACGGTTGGTTGATGCCACTGGCGAAGAGGTGGCGCGCGGTACGGGCACTTTCATGCGTTCCGGCTTCGCGCTGTCAGGCCTGCCGGGATATTCGGCGGCGCAGCGATGAGCCCCGAGCGCGGAGCATCGCGCCTATCAAGCCATATGCTGGTTTCGGCGCTGTGCCGACGCGTGCAATCCGAAGGCGGATTTGCGACCATCATTCACCGCGGCGATGATGCAGCAGGCGCCGTTCTTATCGAATGCGTCGACCGAGGGCAGCGCCATATTTTGCTTGAGCGGGCGACCGATTTTGAAGGGCAAGAGCATTGGCGCGATGCGGGGCTTGGCGCCAACTTGCTCGGCGATGTCTATGGCCCATGGCTGGAAAGGCGACGAAAAAGCGACCCTGATTTATGGGTAATTGAACTGGACATCGCAGACGCAGCACGGCTCGCCGCTGAAATCATGGCCTAGGCTTGCTTTTTGCGCTGCAGTGCAGCATGCCAATATGGCTTAGTTAACGCGAAGGTTGCCTTGGTTTTCATTGTTCCATGAACATTTGAAAACATGGACCATAGGATGGTCACGGGAAAACACGCAGACGGGGCGCCGCTGGCACTGATCGGACTTTGATTGATCAA
Organism: Sphingopyxis sp.; assembly: GCA_040079655.1. Classification (GTDB taxonomy): domain Bacteria; phylum Pseudomonadota; class Alphaproteobacteria; order Sphingomonadales; family Sphingomonadaceae; genus Sphingopyxis. The sequence continues at coordinate 40,250 of JBEBJX010000007.1, forward strand.
TGCCATGCCGGCCCTCCGCTTTATTTGAAGATAATATGAGTCGTATTTTTCAGGCCGCAAGCGCGGTCGCCATTACCGCTACAGCGCTAGCCGCAATCGCTTTGACCGTTCCCGGACTAGCCCAAAATGCTAATACACCAACGCCTGGTGATGTGATTTTCGAATCTTCCGCCGTGGTGCAACCCCTTCCCGCCTCCAATGGAACAGCCGTGGAAACTCCAGCAGTAACGGCTCCAGACATTAGCCGCGCCATAGAAACACGGAGCGTACGCCCGGCGCCGCTCGCGGCGATGGTGCGCGAAATGGCAGCTGATAGCGCCAGCAATGCCGAGCAGCGCTGCCTGGCCATTGGCGTATATTATGAATCGCGCGCCGAGCCTCTCGAGGGGCAGTTGGCGGTGGCGCATGTCATCCTCAATCGCGCGCGTTCGGGCCGCTTTGCCAATTCGGTTTGTGGCGTATTGACGCAGCCCCACCAATTTTCATTCGTGCGCGGCGGGGTGTTGAGTGCGCCCGGCAACAACGCACAATGGCGCACATCGGTTGGTGTGGCGCGGGTGGCAATGGCAGGCGAGATGGTGAGCCCGGTTCCAGGCGCCATGTATTTTCATGCTGCTCGCGTGTCACCCGGCTGGAATAGGCCGCGGATTGCGCGCCTGGGCAACCATGTTTTTTACCGCTAACTTTATCTCTATAGCGATTTGAATCCAGACCGAATCATCTGACGAATCGAAATCACTCTAATTTGGTCCGACGGGAATTAATTAGGCCCCGCGGGACGGGCGGCGGCGGGCGCGGTTGGCGGCTCGTCAAGCGCTGTCAGTACAGCCGCTGCTCTGGGGTCTCGGCGTGCATAGTCACGGGGCGATTGGCCGGTGATATTGTCCTGGATATCTGGGTTCGCCCCCGCAGCTATCAACACCCGCACCATGGCCAGGTCGCGGCGATGAACCGCAACGTGCAAGGCGGTTTCGCCATTGGCCGAGCTGGCATTGACCCTGGCTCCACCGGCAAGCAACGCAGACGCGCCCTCAACAAACGCTAATTGCGCGGCCTGGATGAGTGGCGTCATCCCAGCTCGATTGGCGATATTGGCATCAGCGCCCCGGCCGAGCATGAAGCGGATCCACACCAGATCGCGGCGTTCGGTGACGATTAACAATGCTGTCTGCCCCGATTGCCCCTCGCGCGTGTTGACGATGATAGCCGATTGATCGAGAAATTCGGTGACCTTTGTGCCATCGCGGTCACGAACGGCCTCTAAAAACCGATAGCCAGGCGAGCCAAATTGCGCCGCAGAAGGGGCCGCGCCTATTGCTGCGCTGAACAGCGCCACCCCCCAAAAAAACCTGCGAATGGCCAAAAAATAACCCGAAGTCATGATCCGAAATCCTGTGTGCCGCGTTAAGCCAGGGTTGATTTAGTCCCTTTGCCGTTCCAAAGCTGGCCAGGCCATGAACAAACGCCTGTGTATCGCTTCCCCTATCATCAGCGCAAGCGCCCTTTTTCTTGCCGCTTGCGGAACAGCGCCTGCCGAAGCACCGCCGCTACATGGCGCGCGGATTGGTGGCGCTTTTGCGCTGATCAATCATTTGGGGCAAAATGTGACGCAAAGCGATTTTGCCGGGCGCTATACGCTTGTCTATTTCGGCTATAGTTTTTGCCCCGATGTCTGCCCGGTTGATCTGGGCTGGCTTATGCGCGGGCTTCAGCGTTTCGAGAGCCAGGATCCCGCACGCGGACGGCGCATCCAGCCGATTTTCATCACCGTCGATCCGGCCCGCGACACGCCACAGGTGATGGCCAATTATGTGCGGCAATTTCACCCGCGCCTGGTTGGCCTGTCGGGTAGTGAGGCAGCGATAGCCAGTGTCACCGCGAAATATCTCGTGACGTATCGCCGCCAACCGGGGGTAAGCCCAAGCAGTTATATCGTCGCTCATACACAGCTTGCCTATCTGATGGGGCCGTCGGGCGAACCGATCGCCCTTATCCCAACCGACAAGGTGGACACGCCCGATGTCAACGAAGGCGACCCAGAACTCGTCGCAGCAGAATTATCGCGTTGGGTGCGATGACCTCATCGGCGTCAGCACCCTTTTGGGAACGGCCTCTCGGTACGCTCAATAACAATGAGTGGGAGGCGCTGTGCGATGGGTGCGGGAAATGCTGTCTCAATAAGCTGGAGGTCGAGGATGAGGAGAGCGGTGACATTCGCGTCTATCCCACAAATGTCACCTGCCGATTGCTTGACCGCGACAGCGGGCGGTGCAGTGACTATCGCAATCGGCGGAAATATGTGCCTGATTGCATCCGCCTGACCGCAGATGCGGTGGCGGGGCTTGGTTGGCTGCCAATGACCTGCGCCTATCGGCTGCGCAGCATGGGCGAAGCTTTGCCCGACTGGCATTATCTTAAGAGCGGGGATCGCGAATCGGTGCACCAGGCCGGCCAATCGGTTCGCGGATGGACAATCAGCGAAACGCTCGCAGGCCCGTTAGAGAATCACCTTGTCGAACGCCCAATCTAAACAGAATAGCCCGCATTTTTTTGTCGATATGGATGGCGAGCAGATTGGCGTTATTTTGCGCCCTCATGCGCGCGCACGCATGCTGCGGTTGCGCTATGATGCTGCTCGCGGGTCGCTCATCCTCACGCTTCCGCCGCGCGCTTCACATAAAGCAGCGATGGCCTGGGCACGCGAGCAACGCGGCTGGATATTGAAGCAGATCGTCAAACAGGCCGCGCCGCGCCTGGTTGAGCCGGGTGCGTGCTTGCCATGGGGCGAGGCAACAATCGTGATCGACTGGGCGCAAGAGCGTTCGCGCGCTGTGACCTTTGATGGCGAGAACCTGTACCTTGGCGGGCAGCGATCAAGCGTGGGTGCGCGGGTTGCGCGCTGGTTGAAATTACGCGCAATCGAAGACTTCACCCAAAGAACCGGGCAAATCGCACAACAAGCAGGGCTCAATTTCGGCCGTATTGGCATTGGCGATCCGCGCTCGCGCTGGGGCAGTTGCAGCGCGTCTGGGCATATACGCTATAGCTGGCGGCTGATCATGGCCCCAGATTTTGTCCGCCATGCGCTGGTGGCACACGAAGTCGCGCATTTGGCGCATATGAATCATGGGCCGCAATTTCAGGCGCTGGTCAACCAACTATCAGGCGGTGACCACGCGCGATCGCGCCTTTGGCTAAAACAGCATGGGCGCGATCTTCATCTTTGGCGCTTTTCTAACTAACCCGGATTGCGCCTTGGCGGTGGAGCAGGGCCGCTGCCTTCGCGCGCACCCGTGACCTGGTCTATCCAGTCGCGGTCAAGCCGTTGACCGTCTGTGGGCTTGCCAGGGGGGGCCTCTGGCCCAAGGCCGTCTTCCTCCGTTCCATCTGGCTTGGAGGGCGCTCCGCCAACATCCTCAATGGGGTTGCCGTCTTCATCAACCCCGCCTGCCACAGGGTCGCCATAATAGGCCTGGTCGTCATTCTCCAGCTGCCATTGCGGCAATTCCACTTCGGTGCGGAATTGTTCGATCGGGCGGTTGGCGACTGCGGTGCGCATATAGGCGGCAAAGGCGCGCGCTGGCGCTGCGCCGCCCTGTAAGCCGGGGACTGCGCGGGCATCATCGCGCCCCATCCACACCCCCGTGGTGATTCCGCTGGAAAACCCTAGAAACCAGCCATCCTTGTTGCTTGTTGTCGTGCCCGTCTTGCCGGCGACAGGTCGGCCTATCTGTGCGGCGCGGCCGGTGCCTGTATTAACGGCGGTTTGCAACAGGTCGGTCATGCCCGCCGCAACCCACGTATCCACTAGGACGGTATCGGGCTCGGGTCTGTGCTCAAAGAGCAGCCGTCCCTCGGCCGTTGTGACTTTAATGATGCCATAGGGGCGCACAGCATGCCCTTGCGCCGAAACAGCGGCAAAGGCGGCGGTCATATCAATTAAACGGACATCGGCGGTTCCAAGCACCATGGACGGGTGCGAATTGAGCTCGGAGGTGATGCCAAATCGCCGCGCCATATTGGCAACGGTAGAGAAGCCGACGCCCTGGCCCAGACGTGCCGCCACTGTATTGACCGAATAGGCAAAGGCGGTGCGCAGATCCATGCCGCCGCTAAACCGGCCATTGCTGTTGCGCGGGCTCCATCCGTCGATTGTGATCGGCTCGTCCACCACGCGATCATCAACATGATAACCCGATTCGAGTGCGGCCAGATAGACAAATAATTTCCACGACGACCCGGGTTGTCGCTCAGCGGTGGTTGCGCGGTTGTAATTTGACGTCACATAGTCGCGCCCGCCGACCATCGCCCTGACCGCCCCATCGCGATCGAGCGAGATCATCGCCCCTTGCGCGCCCGCCGGCGTATTGGCTTGAACTGAGGCGGTGGCGCTGCGTTGCAGCCCGAGGTCGAGCGTTGTCCACACGTCAAGCGGCTCATTGGGCTCGTCAATCAGGCTGTCGAGCTGTGGCAAAGCCCAATCGGTGAAATAGCGCGCGCTATTCTGATTTTCCTCGATCGCCATGCCGATTTCCGCCGGGCGCGCTCTTCTGCGCTGTTCGGGCGTGATAGCCCCGGCGTCGACCATGACGTCAAGCACGACATTGGCGCGGCCAAGCGCCGCATCGGCATCTGCCGTTGGCGAATAGCGCGATGGTGCCTTGACCAGCCCGGCAATTACCGCCGCCTCAGACAGTGACAATTGATCACCGCCGTGGCCAAAAAAACGGCGCGATGCGGCGTCGATGCCATAGCTGCCGCCACCAAAATAGACTTTGTTGAGATAGAGTTCGAGGATTTCATCCTTGGAAAATTTCCATTCCAGCGCCATCGCTAAAATGGCTTCGCGGGCCTTGCGGGCCAGGCTGTAATTATTGGTCAAAAAGACGTTGCGGGCCAATTGCTGGGTGATTGTTGAGGCGCCTTGCAAACGCCGACCGCTGCCGCGCCGGACAAAGGCCATTTTGACAGAGCGCGCGAGGCCGATGGGGTCTATGCCGAAATGATAGCGAAAACGCCGATCCTCGACCGAAACCATCGCATCTTGCATTTCCTGTGGTGTATCGCGCAGCGCCAACCAACGCCCATAATTGGGCCCGATCGAGACGATGAGCGCACCGTTGATGTCGCGCACGCGAATGGTCTGTGCATGAGTGGATTGGCGCATAGCATCGAAACTGGGCAGGTTGCTGGCCGCCATCCCCACCGCAACAACCACGCCTATCAGCGTCAGCAGGCCTGCGATCAAGCCATATTTGAAAACCCTGCCCGCAACCCGCCGAAAACGGCCAGGCGATGCTTTTGGTACAGAGTTTGTGCGCGTTCGTGCCATCTCACGCCCTGAGTAGGGCTAGGCATTGCCAGCCACAAGTGATTTTAGTTTGGCCGCTCTACGCGCCACACCATAAGCCCCGCGTCTGTGGGCATAGCGAGCGGGGTTAGCCAATTTGGTGCCTGCCCAGTGGCAAGCTGGGTTGCAAAAACATTGCCGGGCGCGCGACGAAAATTGTCATATTCGGCCGCACTGGTGCAGATCACGACTAGCGAAGCGCCGCTATTGCCTATGGCGTCACGCGCTGCCTCACTATCTCCCACAAAGGCTGAAATGACGCTCGCCATCACTCTATTGTTGCGGTGGTGCCCCGTTGCCATCACGCTATGGTGTGTTTTTTGCAGGATATGCGGCCCGATTTCGAGCGGCGCGAAAATCAAACTTGGCGCGATGGCATTCAGCCCAGCTATGCTTGGCGCATCAACACAAGCGTGACCAGCCGGGTTTTCGGCCTGATCTTCACCGCCATTCATTGCCGTTATTGCCAGCCCTGCCGCCGCCCCTGCGGTTGGCGGCAAAATTGCCAAGACGCTCAACGTTGCCATGATCCGCAGGCCGGCATTGGCTACGGCGCGCGCGCGGTGCCATATGCGGTGAGCGGCATAGGCCGTGCCAGCTATCGCAAAAAGATGGGCGATGGCGGTCGCGCGCATCACAAATAGAGAGAGGATCATCATACCCATGAACGCGGCAAAAATGATCAACCATTGGCGCCGCGCCGCACCGACAGAGACATGCGCCGCCCAGGCCGTGGCCAGCATACCAACCAGCGATGGTGCCAAGGCAAACCCTGTCGTCGCGTCGATGGTGGACCAAAACGGCAGACCTTCGCGGATGTTGAGATACCAATATTCAACCACAATCGGGTCGAGCGTGCCAAATGGCCCGTGCCCACATGTTGGCTCGATAATGAGCAATACCACCCCAGATGCAAGGCCGGCCGACCCCAACAGCCCCACTCTGGCAAAAGGATTGGGAAGATATTTATCAACCAGCGGAGCGCCAAAACCTATTAACAGCGCGGCGCTGATTAATGCTCCAAGATAGGGGAGCGACAATGAATCACACCATGTTGCGGAAAAGCCAACTGGCCCGCGCGTCAACCATTGCAGCAGACATGCTGATAGCGACAGTGTGACGAGATAGGCAACCAGCCTGTGCCGTGCCGCCGCCGCGCCGCTCCACAGCCATTCGGCCGCCATGATGGCCGCGAACAGCGCGATCGCCGGCAGGGCCTCAAGAGAAATGGCGAGATATGTCGCTGCCACCAGTCCCGATGCCATGCCAGTCCGACGGCTTGCTGGGAAAATCGCCAGCAATAACAAAGCCCCGGCTAACATTATCTGCCAGCTATGATGATCGATCCTGAGCGGTGCAAATTGAAGGAGGATAAGCTGATTAGATGCGAGCAACACTGGCGCAATCAACGCGATTGGCCTGTTGCCCAATGTTTCGCCAGTGCGTGTTACCAGCCAGAAAAGCGGCGCAAGCAATATCAGCGGCCACAGCCCGATCACGACCGATTCTGCGGCCGCCGGCCCCATCAACGGCGTTAGCGCAGCGATGCCAAGTGCCAATGGCGCATCGACAATCCGCGACCAATGCATCAATCCGTCGCCGCCAAGCGGGTTGATGCGGTGCTGGCTGATGTCCCACCACCCTTGCCCGCCCAAAAGATCGCGCACCTGCACCAGCCGCAGCGCGTCGTCGGGGTCGTTGGTGTTTTGGCCGATAATCGCGTCCATTTTGAACGCGAGGGAAATGATGACCACCACCATCCACAACAGCATGGCAAGGCGCATGGGGGTTATATGCCTGAACAAGCGCTCGCTCATCAGCGGAAAACGACACGAGAGCGGAGCAAATATGTGGCCTGAAAACTGATAATGATGGCCAGCAACTTGGCTGGACGCGGGTCCAGCCCCGCCACGTCAAAGCCGCCGACAATCGCGGTGGTGATGGCAAGGCCGACCAACGCCGAGCCCACGAAAAGCGCCTTTTGGCGAGTCCGCTCATCGCTGCCCCTGGCGGCCGCACCATCGGCAAAGACAATACGGCTCGACACCAGCCAGTGAACGAGAATGCCGCTGCTATAGCCAAGTGCCGACGCCGACCAAGCGGACATGCCCGTGCCGAGCAGGATCAGAAACAGCCCGGCGTCTGTGCCCAGCGCCACCCCGCTGGCGAGCACGTAGCGCATCCAGCGGACATCGCCGCGCAGCGTTGCTTGCATGAGCGTGCCTATACGATGCGCCAATGCGTTCACTATGCTGCTTTCGAGGTCCGTGTTGGAACGTCGCGAACCGAAGCGAGCGCTGCTCGCTCACCCTCGCTGCCGCTTTCGTGATATTCGGCGTCCTCGTTGACGCCCCAAATGTCATAGACACGCGCCCCCGCCACGATGTTTTTCACCGTCAGCATCGCGGTCATCATCGCATGGTCCTGGTTATTATAGCGGTGCATGCCGTTGCGCCCGACCATGTGCAGGCTAGGATAGCGCGCCTCCAGCTCGGTGCGCATCGCCTCGACATTGGCGGCATAACTGTCATCATAGACCGGATAGGCTTTTTCTTGGCGGACAACCGCGCCGCCGATAACATCATTTGCGTCGCACAGGCCGAGGATCGCCATTTCCGATTTGGCGAGTTCGACCAGATCGGCGTCGTCCATCGACCACAGGCCGTCGCCTTCAAAACAGAAATATTCGAGGCCGACACAGGCGATGCTGGGGTCGGGAACCATTTCGGGCGACCAGCTGCGGAAATTTTGGACACGGCCAACCTTGACCTTGCTGTCGTGGATGTAAATCCAATTGTCGGGGAATAAATCGTCCGACTTGATCATCAGCGCGACGGTCAGGAAGTCGCGATATTTGAGGTCGCTTGCTTGCGGCAAGGTTGCGGGCAGCGGGTGGATGCGCGCCGCCAATTCACGCATCGGGGCGCTGCTGATGACATGCGCGGCGTTGATGGTGACGCTCGACCCATCGGCTTTGCTCGCGGTCAATTTCCAGCGGCCGGTGCCCTGATCTTCGCTTAATTGCTTGAAACTGTGCCCCATCAGCACATGATTGCCGCCCGCGACAACAAAATCGCGCGCCGCATCCCACATCATGCCCGGCCCCTGTCGCGGATAGCGGAAAGTCTCAAGCAGCGTCTTGGTTCCCATGCCGTCATTCGGCCGCTTGTTGAGGCCAAGGCTGCGTTTCAGCCCGTCGAGCACCGCCGCGCCGAGGCTCAGCCCCTTGATCCGCTGTGCCGCCCAATCGGCGCTCATTGCATCGCACGGCATCCCCCAGACTTTTTCGGTATAGGTTTTGAAAAAGATTGAATAGAGTTTGTGGCCGAACTGATTGACGGTCCAGTCCTCGAAACTGCGGACCTGGGCATTGGGAAAGACTTTGGCCTTGGCATAGCTCGCCATGCACAAGGTGGAGCGGATGATGCCGAGGTTGAACAGCGCCTCGAACGCGCGCAGCGGGTAACTGTAAAACTTGCCCTCATAATAGATGCGGCTCATCCGTGGGCGCTGGATGAAATCGTCGGGGAGGATCTCGTTCCACAGGTCAACCACTTCTTTTGACTTGGAAAAAAAGCGGTGCCCGCCAATGTCAAAGCGAAATCCCTGATGCTCGACCGTGCGGCTGATGCCGCCGACATAGCGTTCGTCTTTCTCGATGACGGTGACCTTATACCCCTGTTTGGTCAGCAGATAGGCGGCGGTCAGGCCAGCAGGCCCCGCGCCGATGATGGCGACGTCTGCGGTGGTCGAGGCGTTGGACATTTGCGGCGGCTCCCTGTTGCCATAGGCTTGGGAAACCGAATGAAGGAATGGTCTAAAGAAATGGTTAATGAGGGGTTAGGGGGTGGGTGTTGACTCCAACGCAAACTCTTCCTCTATTTTCATATGATATGTGCTCCGGCGAAGGCCGGAGCGGTGGCCGATACGCCGCCACGCTTGATTGCCAGCGCTCCGCATCAAGTGCGGAGCAGTGCCGTCTCAAAATCCCTCAATGCCGGAAATGGCGCATGCCGGTAAACACCATGGCGAGGCCGGCTGCGTCGGCGGCGGCGATTACTTCGTCGTCGCGCATCGACCCGCCG
>JBEBJX010000008.1:0-47769 GCA_040079655.1 Sphingopyxis sp.
ATCAATACCCCACCCAGCAATCGAGCAGCGCTTTGGCGAGGCCTTTGTCGATGGCTTCGGTCGCTTCCTCTACCCCCTCGCGCCAATCCTCCGCGTGGCCCGCGACGATCAGCGCGGCGGCGGCGTTGAGCAATACGGCGTCGCGATAGGCGCGGTCCTGCGCGGTTTCACGCTTGCCCATCAACAGGCGTTTGAGCGCGGCGGCGTTATACGCCGCATCCCCGCCGTGCAATGCCTCCGGAGCATGGCGGGAAAGGCCTGCATCCTCTGGTGTGACGATGTGCGAGGGCAAGCCGAACCCGATGGTGGCGATTTCACTCGGCCCCGAAACCGATAGTTCATCGAGCCCTTCCTTGCCCGATACGATCATGGCCCGCTCGGTACCAAGCATATGCATCGCCCCGGCATAGACGGGTAATAGTGCGGGCGCGGCCACGCCGATCAATTGCAGCCGCACCCCCGCCGGATTGCACAGCGGGCCGAGCAGGTTGAAGATCGTCCGCCGCCCGATGGACTTGCGGATCGGCGATAACCGGGCCAGCGCCGGATGATGGCGCTGGGCGAACAAAAAACAGATGCCAAGGTCGGCCAATGTCGCTTCAGCGGTTTCGCTGGCGCGGTCGAGATTGAGGCCAAGTGCCTCCAGCGTGTCGGCCCCACCAACCAGGCTAGAAGCCGCGCGATTTCCGTGCTTTGCGACAGGAATTTCACATACGGCGACAACTATCGCGACCGCGGTGGAAACGTTGAGGCTGTGCTGACCATCGCCGCCGGTCCCGCACACGTCGATAGCGCTTGTCGGCGCGGTGATGCGGATCATCCGCGCGCGCATGGCCCGCGCCGCCCCCGCGATTTCCGCCGATGTTTCGCCGCGATCCGCCATGGCGATGAGCAGGGCGGTAATCTGCGCGTCCGCCATCTCTCCATCGAGCATCTGGCCGAACAGCGTTTCGGATTCGTCCGCTGTCATGCCCGCTCCCTCACCGTCATGCCCGCGATCGCCATGAAATTGGCCAGCAGCGCATGGCCATGCTGCGTGGCGATGCTTTCAGGGTGAAACTGAACGCCAAAGATGGGGAGGCTCGCGTGGGCGAGGCCCATCACTGCAGTGCCATGCGCACCATCATCGCAGGTCGCGGTGACGCGCAAGCTTTCGGGTAAATCCTCGACTATGAGCGAGTGATAGCGCGTCGCGGTGAAGGGTGAGGGCAGGCCCGCGAACAGACCGCTGCCGTCATGGCTGATGGGTGCGGTCTTGCCGTGCATCAAATGGCCGCGCACCACGCGCCCGCCAAAATGCTGGCCAATCGCCTGATGTCCCAGGCAGACGCCGAGCAGCGGGCGTGACGCTGCGGCGCAGGCGGCAATCAGGCCGAGGCTGATTCCCGCCTCATCGGGGGTGCCGGGGCCGGGCGAGATGAGGAAGGCATCGGCGCCGCTCGCCATCGCTGCGTCAACGCTGATCGCGTCGCCTCGCACCACCTCAACCCTTGCCCCCAGCTCCATCAGATAATGGACGAGGTTGAAGGTGAAGCTATCATAATTGTCGATGACGAGGATTTCGTTATTGGTAATCACTGCCCATACCCCGCTTCGCTGGCCACTCGCATCGCCTCGCGCGCGGCGGCGATCAGCGCGCCCGCCTTGGCCTCGCACTCGCGCTGTTCATAATCGGGGTCGCTGTCCGCCACAATGCCCGCGCCCGCCGTCACATGCAGCACCCCATCCTTGACGATGCCCGTGCGCAGGACGATGCAGCTGTCCATGGAGCCATCGGGGCCGAAATAGCCGATGCCGCCCGCGTAAATCCCGCGTGTTTCGCGCTCCAGCTCGGCGATGATCTGTGCGGCGCGGACCTTGGGCGCGCCCGAAACCGTGCCCGCTGGAAAGCCCGCGAACAGCGCATCGAGCGCGTCCTTGCCCTCCGCCAATCGCCCGGTGACGTTGGAAACAATGTGCATCACATGGCTGTATTTTTCGACCATGAAGCTGTCAGTCACAGTCACGCTGCCAGCCGTGGCCGCGCGGCCAACATCGTTACGCCCAAGGTCGAGCAGCATCAGATGTTCGGCGCATTCCTTGGGATCGGCGAGCAGCGCGTCGTGGTTTGCGGCATCTGCAGCGGCATTGGCACCGCGTGGGCGGGTGCCGGCAATCGGGCGGATCGTCACTTCCTTGTCTTCATCGGGGCCACCGCGCACCCGCACCAGGATTTCGGGGCTGGAGCCGACCACCGCAAAGCCAGGCAGGTCGAGGAAATAGAGAAAGGGCGAGGGGTTGATGCGGCGAAGCGCGCGGTAAAGCTGAAACGGCGGCAGCGTGAACGGCGCGGTGAAACGCTGTGCCAGCACCACCTGAAAAATATTGCCCGCATGGATATGCTCCTTGGCGGCGAGCACCATGTCGCGGTAAGCACCGTCGGGCAGGGTTGGGGTGAGGGTTGACACTACGTCCGCGTTGGCCGCTTCACCATGCGCGTGCGGCGGAATCGGCGATGCCAGCCGCGCTATCGCCGCCTCGATCCGCTCGGCCGCCAACTCTACAGCGCGCTGCGGCGGCGTTTGCGATGGCCAGATGGGTGCGACAATCCACAGCATATCGGCCAATCGGTCGAATATCAGGATCACGCTGGGCCGGACGAACAGCATGTCGGGCACGGCAATGGGGTTTGTGGGCGGGCGCGCTATCGGCTCGACCAGGCCATAAGTTTCGTAGGAGAAATATCCAACCAAACAGGCCAAAGCCGGGGGCAATCCGTGCGGAATGGCGTCGATCCGGCAGCTTTCAACCAACCCCCTAAGCGCGATTAATGGATCACCCTCAAGCGGGGCAAAGGCCGCACGATCATAGGCCCAATCACGGTTGATTTCACAGCGCTCACCATCGGCGCGGAACATCAGGTCTGGCGCGAGGCCGATCAGGCTATAGCGCCCCCGCGTTTCGCCGCCCTCTACCGATTCGAGCAGCCAGTCGCCGCGCTCATCCTCGAACAGCTTGAGCGCGGCTGATACCGGCGTTTCGGTATCGGCAACCGTTTGCGCCCACAGCAAGGCCGGCTTGCCATCGCCAAGCGCTAGCCGAGCTGCTGCAGCGCCTTCGACGTTTCCGGTCAATTGCCCGCCGCGCTGCCGCGTCCTGTCAACTGATCGCGCAAGGCGCGAACCGCCGTCTGATTGGTTTCAACGGGAAATTCGGCGCGCGCCGCCGCGATGAGAATATCGACATATTCCGCACCCAGCGCATTGACGAACTGCCCCTGCACAGCCTGCAACAATTGTGGATTGCCCGAAGCATCGCCGCGCACAACGCGATCGAGCCGGATCACCATCCAGCCAGCATTGCCGGGTAGCTCGAGCGTCTTGGCCGACCCTTGCGCCATCGAAAACAACAGCGCGATTTCGGTCGGAACCCCGGTTTCGCGATTGGTGAGGTTGATGCGGCGCCCGCCAATCGCCTGAACAGGCGCTGGGTTGCCGTTGGCGGCCGATGCCGCGCTTAATGCCTGCCCGCGCTCTACGGCGGCCAATATCGCCCTGGCGCGGGTCCGAGCGGCCTTGGCCCCCTCAGCCAGTCGCCAGTCAGCAACCACGCGGTCGCGCACACTGGCGAGCGGCGGCGGCGCGGCGGCGGTGATGCTGGCAAGTTCAACCAGCGCGAAAACGCGGTTTTCCTGTAGCGTCAGCACTTGCCCGCTGCCGCCTTCAATCGCCTGAAACCCCGCGGCGATGATCGGTAACATGATCGGCTCTGGGCGGAAGGCCGGCGTTTCTGGCGCGGAGCCATTGGCTATAATAGCCGGAGTTGTCGCGAGTGTCAGGCCCTTATCGGCGGCTACATCAGCCAGCGATGCGCCGCCGTTTAGCGTGTCCTGCACGCTATTGTATAATTCGATCATCGCTTCCTGGCGGCGGCGACCCATCAACCGTTCGGTCAGCTGCGGCGTGACCTGCGCCAATGTGCGCGCCGGTGTGCTCTCAACATTGTCAACGCTTAGCACTACCCAGCCGAGTGGCACCTGCATCGGGCCGACCAAGCCACCGCGCGGCGCCGCAAAAGCCGCTGCTGCGGTTTGGGCGCTGGTGCCGGCGGCAAATTGTTCGCGGCTGGCCGCTTCGACGGGCGAGGCGGAAAGGCCCGCCGATGTAGCGGCGGCCGCCAATGTTGCGCCGCCGGACACGCCCGCAGCAATGCGATCCGCGATGGCTTTGCTGCCGGCGATGACCTGCGAAAAACGTCGCGTTTCACGGGCGGCAAATTCGGCTGCGCTGGCACTATATTCGGCCTGAAGCTCTGCGGCGGTAACGGCAGGCAAAGCGCCGACTTTGCCCTCATCAAGGATGGCATAGCGAAGAACGCGGCGTTCGGGGATAGTATATCGCGCCGCCTGGCCGCGGTAATAGGTCGCCAATTGCGCGTCTGTTGGCGCCGTTGTGGGGGCGAAGCGCGACGCGGGCACGAATGTCGCCTGGCCGCGCCGTTCCTCTAGCAGCAACGACGCATAGGGCAGCGCAACGCCGCGCGGCACCAGCCCGATCTGACCAAAGGGCGCGACCAGTTGGCGGACGATATTCTCGGTCTCTAGATCACCGCGCAATCGATCAGCCGAAATGCCTTCCGAGCGGAGTTTTTGTTGCAACGCTTCTTCGCTGAAACTGCCATTGACCCCGGCAAAGGCGGGGTTGCGGGCGATGATGGCGTCTATCGTTGCTTTGTCGATATTGATGCCATGCGCGCGCGCATATTGTTCGAGCGCGTATATATCCGCCGTTTCCTTGAGCATCCGGTCAACCGCGCCATCGGACAGGAATTGCGCCATCGTCAGGCCGGGGCGCTCGCGCGCCGCTGCCTCATAGGTGCGCTGGATACGCTGGCGCAAATCTTGGCTGCTGATCTGTCGATCACCAACCCGCGCGACATTGCCGCCGGAAACCCCGCCGCCACCCGAAACACTGCTGACATCACTCATGGCAAAAGCAAGGCCGATGAAAACAAGGAATATGAGCGCAAATGCTGCGCCAAATTTCGAGGTCAGGATTTTGCGAAAAAAGGTGATCATTCGTGCGGGGCCGTTTCATTTACGTGATTAACTTGGCGGTATTGATTGTGGGCCTTAGAGAAGGCCGCCCATGCCATCAAGCCATAGATAGGATGAAATGATGCGCCGCAAAATGATCATCGGCAATTGGAAGATGAATGGATCATCGGCCTCTATGGCCGAAGCGCTAGCAATTGAGGCCGCAGCAAGCGCTTGTCCAGCCGTAAATGTCGCAATTTGCCCGCCATTTACAATGATTGCGGCGGTGGCCTCGGCATGCCCTGCGATCACTATCGGCGGCCAGGATTGCCACAGCGCAGCATCGGGCGCCTATACCGGAAGCACCTCTGCATCGATGTTGCACGATGCGGGCGCCACCTTGGTGATTCTTGGCCACAGCGAGCGGCGCGTCGGATTGGGCGAGACAAATGCCATGGTCAAAGCCAAGGTCGAGGCGGCGTTGGCCGTGGGGCTATTTGTCATATTGTGTGTTGGCGAAGCGCTTGATGTCCGCGAGGATGGGGAGGCTGTCGCCTTTGTGGTCGGGCAAGTGCGCGAGTCCCTCCCTGATGAGTCGCCGTCGCGCGGGGCGGGTTTGGCCATAGCCTATGAGCCGATTTGGGCGATCGGCACGGGGCGAACCGCTGAATTGGAAGATATTGCGCGCATGCATGGCGCCATCCGCGGCGCACTGGGCAATGAGGGGACGCATATCCCGATATTATATGGCGGGTCGGTGACCGCCGATAATGCGGCGTCAATTCTGGCGCTCGATCAGGTGGATGGTGCGTTGGTTGGTGGAGCGAGCCTCTCCGCCGCCAAATTCGCACCCATTATCGCGGCAGCTGGATAAAGGCTGTGCACAAAGCTTGTTACGCAAGGTTGATTGATGCGCCACTTATGCTTATGTGCGCCGCAACATGGGCGGCAATAGCGCGTCCGCATCACACTCCTTCTTCTTTCCGTCAGGGTAAGCTTCACTATGTTTAAGTTTCTATTGGTTGTTCAGGCCCTGGTTACACTGTCGCTGATTGGCGTCATATTGATGCAAAAATCGGAAGGCGGCGGCCTTGGCATGGGCGGCAGCCCATCGGGCTTTCTGTCCGCGCGCGGTGCGGCGGACTTTCTTTCGCGTGCGACCGCCATTTTGGCGTTCGCCTTTGTATCGCTCAGCGTCACATTGGCGGTGCTGGCGTCGGTTAATCATAGTGGCAGCCGGGTTGATGCCAGCGCGGCAAACGGCGCCTCGCCGAGCGTTGGGGCGGCACCAATCGCCCCCCCGGCGGGCCCCGCGGTTCCTACGGGTAATGCCGTGCCGATCGCCGGTGGCGGCGCTGTGCCGAGTGGTGATCCGCTGGCTGCGGCTGCGGCTGGGGCCGCCAATGCGCCTGTCAGCACAGCACCGCCCGCAGAAAAAGGCGTTCCGCTCCAACAATAATCCGCCCAGCCGAGATTATTCTCGCTCGCCTGATTTTATGCGCTTGCACCGACTCGCCAACACCCTCTAGGCGCATACTCCCATGGCGCGGTTCATTTTCATCACCGGCGGCGTGGTCTCCTCGCTCGGCAAAGGCCTGATGGCGGCAAGCCTTGCTGCGCTTTTGCAGGCGCGCGGGTTTCGCGTGCGTATCCGCAAGTTTGACCCCTATCTCAATGTCGATCCGGGCACGATGTCGCCTTATCAGCATGGCGAAGTCTATGTTACCGATGACGGAGCAGAAACCGATCTCGACCTTGGTCATTACGAGCGGTTCACGGGTGTGTCAGCGCGGCAATCGGATAATGTGACATCGGGGCGCATTTACCGCGACATTATTGCGCGCGAACGGCGCGGCGACTATCTGGGCGCGACCGTGCAGGTCATCCCGCATGTCACTGACGCGATCAAAGCGTTCGCGCTTGCCGAAACCGATGACCTTGACTTTGTGCTGTGCGAAATTGGCGGCACCGTTGGCGACATCGAATCGCTGCCGTTCATCGAGGCTATCCGCCAGCTTCGCAATGACCTGGGCCGTGGCAACACGGTTTCGGTCCACGTCACCCTGGTGCCCTATATCGCGGCGGCCGGGGAGCTTAAAACCAAGCCGACCCAGCATAGCGTCCGCGAACTGGCGGCGCTGGGTGTTCAACCAGATGTCCTGCTGTGCCGATGTGAAAAGCCACTGCCAGCGAGCGAGCGCGCCAAAATCGCGCAATTCTGTAATGTTCGACCCGAAGCTGTCATCCCTGCGCTCGACGCCAGCAGCATCTATGCGGTGCCCTTGCAATATCATGCCGAAGGGCTTGATGCCGAAGTGTTGCACGCCTTTGGCATTGACGATGCACCAGAGCCCGATGTGACGCGCTGGATCGACATCATGGACCGCGCGCAAAATCCCGAAGGCGAAGTGACCATCGGCGTGGTCGGCAAATATGTCGCTTTGCCAGATGCGTATAAATCGCTCAACGAAGCTTTGGTGCATGGCGGCCTTGCCAACCGCGTCAAGGTGAATGTCCGCTGGATCGACGCTGAATTATTTGAAGACGGCGAAGATGACCTGGCGGCACGATTGGAGCCGCTCCACGCCATCCTCGTTCCCGGCGGTTTTGGGACGCGCGGGTCCGAGGGGAAAATTGCGGCCGTGCGCTTTGCGCGCGAGCGAAATGTTCCGTTTTTCGGCATCTGCCTCGGCATGCAAATGGCGTGTATCGAGGGGGCGCGCAATACGGCGGGTATCGCCGATGCCACCAGCAGCGAATTTGGCCCTGGTGGCTCGCCGATTGTTGGCATCATCACCGAATGGATGAGCGAAGAGGGAGTGCAGCAGCGCCATATTGACAGCGAAATGGGCGGGACAATGCGGCTGGGCGCCTATGAGGCGCGGCTGGACGGTAACAGCCATGTCGCGGCGCTTTATGGCACGACAAACATTTCCGAACGGCATCGTCATCGCTATGAAGTCAACACCCGCTATATGGGCGCATTAGAAGGCGGCGGGCTGCATTTTAGCGGCATGTCTCCCGATGGAGATTTACCCGAAATCGTCGAACGGCCTGACCATCCCTGGTTCATTGGCGTGCAATTTCACCCCGAGCTGAAATCGCGCCCGTTTGACCCGCACCCGCTGTTTGCCGGCTTTATCGCCGCCGCGCTCAAGCAGAGCAGGCTTGTCTAGCGCCCCGCTTTGCGACACTGTGCGGTAAAGGGGAAAGCGCGATGAAGGGCAGTGATCTCGTTGATTTATTGGCTCCAGGCAGCCTGTTTGCTGGTGCGAGCGCCGAGCAGCTCGATGCCGTGGCGGCGCGCGGGATATTGCGGCAATATACACGCGGCGATGTCATCATGCATCAGGGCGACCCGGGCGACAGTTTCTACATTTTAATTTCGGGGGTTGCCCGTGTCTCGATTGTCGCCGCCAATGGCCGCGAAATCACCCTAGATTACCTCGAAAAAGGCGCGGCAATCGGCGAAATCGCTGTGCTCGACGGGTTGGAGCGCACGGCCAGTGTGGTGGCCCATGAGGCGGTGACCGCGATGCGGCTGGACCGTAACGCGATCCGCGACATCATCCGAGAGCGCCCCGATTTTGCCTGGCAGCTTTTAGGGCAAATGGCGCGCCGATTGCGCCAGGCCAATATGACGATTGAGGGGGATCGCGCCTTTGCTTCGGGTCCGCGCCTCGCGCGCTCATTGGTGCGGTTGATGGCTACCGGGCCAGAGGGAGCGAGCTTGCGGCACGACCTTAACCAGACAGATTTGGCGCATTTTGCGGGGATGAGCCGCGAACAGATTAATCGGCAGCTATCGGTCTGGGTTGATTCGGGGATCATCACCCGCACCCATGGGCGGGTGACTATCGTTGATCCGGAAATATTGCTGGAAATCGCCGAATCAGGGGAATGACAAGGGCTAGATCACAAGACCCATGCATTGGCTAATTTTTGTGCAGCCAGCGGGTCAACGGTTCCCAACAGCCAGCGCGCGCACCGCGCCCAACCACCATCCCGACATGGCCAGATGGGCAGGGCGTGCGGGCGATGCCATCTGGGGCGGTTGCTGCCGGGGCAATGCGGTCTTCATGGGCAGTGAAATGCATGCAGGGGATGCTGAGTGATTTTGGAGTGATGGCTTGACCACCAACCTGCCAATTGCCCGTTCCACTAGCATTCGTGCCGATCAGGTCGTCGAACAGTTCACGCGCGGCAGACGCGGTGATCGGCGCACCGCTATTGGCCCAATCTTCCAGTGTGGCAAAGGCCATGGCTTGCGCATCATCGGGTGCCGCGTCCGCCAGCGCCGCATATTTGCTGACCGTTCGTTCCGGCGCGAGTGCCCAGAACAGGCTTTGCAACACTTCTATCGGCATCATCCCCATCGCATCAACGGCCGAGCGATGACGCGCCCAATGATCGCGCATCGCTATGCGTGCATCCTCGCCATAACGGTCGAAGTGCCACGGCGTTGCCAGCAATGTGAGCGCGCGCGCGCGGCCCTGTGCCGCCGCCGCCAGCGCCATCGTTCCGCCCAGGCAATAGCCGACCAGATGCACAGGCTCGTTAAACTGTGTGGATAGCTGTGCGACCAGCGGCACAAGGTAATCGGTGACATGGTCTGCTATGCCCTCATGACGGTCTGCGGGGGTTGGGCAGCCCCAATCAAGCAGAAAAGGGCGAAAGCCGCTCTCCGACAAATGCTCGGTCAGCGAATTTCCCGGCGCAAGATCAAGCACCGAGGACGGGTTGATCAGCGAGGGCACCAGCACCACAGGCGGGCCCGATGTGCCGCCACCATCAAGCAGGCTGACCCGCCCAAGGCGTGCCACAGTGGTGCGCATCGGCCGCGATAGCCGAACCGCGTCGCCATAAATCCTAACGCCGCTAAGCGCGCGGCGCGCCAGCTGCGGATCCTTTTCTGCCGTCTGGCGCACAAGATCGAGGAACAGAGGGAAGGGGCGTGGCGTGGGCCTGATCATATGAATGCGGTCATTTGCGTTGCTTATGTTGCAGTGCGGGATGTTTTTCTGCTAGTGACGGAGAAGATCAACTCTCATTCCATTTCCAACTAGGCGCAACCATGACGAGCAGCAAATCGAGCAAGGATGGCGATACAGTCATTACAATCAAGAAATACGCCAACCGCCGTCTCTATGATACACGAAAATCCACCTACATCACTTTGGATGACCTGGCGACGATGGTTCGCGAGGGCCGCGAGTTTCGCGTGCTCGATGCCAAAAGCGGCGAGGACATTACGCATAATGTCCTCACGCAAATCATCATGGAGGCCGAACAGGGCGAGCAAACCATGCTCCCCGTCAGCTTTTTGAGGCAGTTGATCGCGCTTTACGGCGATTCAATGCAGTCATTGGTTCCTGGCTATCTATCCGAAACAATGGATAGTTTCCGCCGCAATCAGCAACAATTCAAGTCAGCAGTCGAAGGCGCGCTTGCGGGCAATCCGCTCGCCGAGATCGCCAAACGCAATATGCAGATGCTTGATGCAGCGACCAGCGTGTTTCGGCCCAAGGCGGGCTCAACCAGCGCCAACGACGCCAAAGATGCCGAGATCGCAGCGCTCAAGGCCGAACTGGCCGCGCTGAAAGGCGATAAGACCAAATAGATGAAACATGCCCTCAGCACGGCCCGCGCCGCCAATTTTTCCGCATGGTATCAGGAGGTCATCGCTGCGGCCGATCTGGCCGAAGAGAGCGGGGTGCGCGGCTGTATGGTCATCCGCCCCTGGGGCTATGGCATCTGGGAACGCATCCAGGCTTTGATGGACGCGCAAATCAAGCTGGCCGGCGTCGAAAACTGCTATTTCCCTTTGTTCATCCCGCTTTCTTTCTTTGAAAAGGAAGCGGCGCATGTCGATGGCTTTGCAAAAGAAATGGCCGTGGTTACGCATCACCGTTTGATTGCGGATGGCAAGGGCGGGCTGGTCCCTGATCCTGCGGCAAAGCTGGAGGAACCACTGGTTGTTCGCCCGACTTCGGAGACAGTGATCGGCGCGGCGATGAGCCGTTGGGTCCAGTCGTGGCGCGATCTGCCGCTGATGGTCAACCAATGGGCCAATGTCGTGCGCTGGGAAATGCGGACGCGGATGTTCCTGCGCACGTCCGAATTTCTGTGGCAGGAAGGGCACACCGCGCACGCAACCCGCGATGACGCGATGGCGGAAACGCTGCGCGCGCTCGAAATGTATCGCGCCTTTGCCGAAGGGCCGCTGGCTATGCCGGTGGTCACGGGCGAAAAGCCTGAGAATGAGCGTTTCCCAGGCGCGGTCGCGACCTATAGCATCGAAGCGATGATGCAGGACGGCAAGGCGCTCCAGGCCGGCACCTCGCATTATTTGGGCACGGGTTTTGCGGAAAGTTCGGGCATCAAATATCAGGATCGGGATGGCAGCCAGCAATTTGCCCACACCACCAGCTGGGGCGTGTCGACGCGGCTGATTGGCGGGGTTATCATGACCCACGGCGACGATGATGGCCTGCGTTGCCCGCCGCAAATCGCGCCGCAACAGGTCGTCATCGTGCCGATGCTGCGCGATGATGATGGCGACGCGGCGCTGCTCGATTATTGCAAGGCGCTTGCCCGCGAACTGCGCAGCCAGAATGCCTTCGGCGAGCCGCTGCGCGTGCTTGTTGACAATAAATCTCAGAAAACACAGGTAAAGCGCTGGAACTGGATAAAAAAAGGCGCGCCGCTTATCCTCGAAATTGGCGGACGTGATGTCGCGGGCGGAAATGTTTCGATGATCCGCCGCGATCGACTCTATACGGCCGAGGGCAAGCTCAACGCGAATATCCAGACCCGCGATGCATTTGTGGCTAACGCTGGCGCGGTGCTCGTATCGATTCAGCTGAATATGTTCGTTGATGCGCGGCATCGGATGAACAGCAACATCCGCCGTGACATTGTCGATTTTGCCGCGCTCGAAAGCTATTTCACCGCCACCGATCTGCCCGGCTGGGTCGAGGTCGAGTGGTCGCGGCCGAGCGGCGCAGCGCTTGACGCCGTGGTGACACGGATCAAGGCGCTCAAGCTGACGATCCGTAACGCTCCACTCGGCGCGGCGCCCGCTATTGGCACATGCATCTTTACCGGCGAACCTGCTGTCGAGCGCATCTTGGTGGGCAGGGCATATTGAACGCTTGCCCTTGACCGCGCAGCGCGACACTATGCAGCAATGAAAATAGCTTTCCATCTGGTTGCCGCTGCGATCGTCCTCTATGCCGCGCCCGCGCATGCGCAAAGCACATCGCCTGCCGCCGAACCTGCCGCCGACGTTTCCGAGGCGCGGCTGCGCGCGACCATCGAAACACTGGTGGACTTTGGCACGCGGCATACTTTGTCGGATCAGGTGAGCGAGACACGCGGGATTGGCGCGGCGCGGCGCTGGGCAGAAGGCGAATTCAGGCGCATTTCGGCGGCGTGCAGCGGCTGTATCGAACTGCAATTGCCCGAGGAGATGATCGAGGGCGCGCGCGTGCCCATACCGACCCGCCTCGTCAACGTTCTGGCGATCCAGGTTGGAACCGAGCGCCCCAACGAGGTTGTGATCATCTCTGGCCATATCGACAGCCGCGCCAGTGACCCAATGGATGCGACGAGCGACGCGCCGGGCGCGAATGATGACGGGTCGGGCACCGCTGCGGTGATAGAGGCGGCGCGCCTGCTATCGCGCCATCGGTTTCCC
Source organism: Sphingopyxis sp. (assembly GCA_040079655.1). Classification (GTDB taxonomy): domain Bacteria; phylum Pseudomonadota; class Alphaproteobacteria; order Sphingomonadales; family Sphingomonadaceae; genus Sphingopyxis. The sequence continues at coordinate 12,714 of JBEBJX010000008.1, forward strand.
ACCACCATCGTTTACGCGGTCCTGTCTGGCGAGGAACAGGGGCTTTACGGTGGGCGGTTGCTGGCGCGCCATGCTGCGGCACAGGGCTGGAGCGTCAAGGCGGTGCTCAACAACGATATTATCGGCGGCTCGCGCGGCTCCGATGGGCTGGTCGATGACAGCCATGTCCGCGTTTTTTCCGAAGGGGCGCGGGCGGACAGCAGCGATGCATTGCGTGCGGCGGCGCGGCGCGAGGGCGGCGAGAATGACAGCCCGTCACGCAACCTCTCTCGCTGGATCGCGGGGCTACCCCAACCATCATTAGAGGTGCGGCAAATCTTCCGTTCGGACCGGTTCGGGCGTGGCGGCGATCAGATGCCGATGCTTGAGGCGGGTTATCCGGCGGTGCGTTTTTCGGCAGCAATCGAGGATTATGATCATCAACACCAAGACGTGCGCAGCGAAAATGGCATGGCCTATGGCGACACAATCGACGAGATGGATTTTGCCTATATGGCACGGGTGACGCGGCTGAACGTCGCGGCGCTGGCTGGCCTTGCCCGCGCGCCGATGCCGCCTGCGCCGCGTGTAACGGGCGCGGTCTCAACCGATACGCGGATCAGTTGGGCACCGGTGGCGGGCGCGATCACCTATCGTATCTGGCGGCGGCGCACCGATGAACGCGATTGGGGCTTTCCCTTTGACATAGGCGGGCAGGAACGCGGTGAGGGTGGCCAGATCGGCATTACGCTGGAGAGCATCCGTGTCGATGACTGGGTGTTCGGCGTGTCATCGGTGGCGGCTGACGGTAGCGAAAGCCCTATCGCCTCCGCCGTGCCCGGTGGCGCTTTTATGCCGATTGCCCGCTAGATGCCGCGCAAGGAACGGCTAAATGCGGGGCTGCCGAGCCGCGAACAAATTCTCGACTTCATTCAAAAATCACGCGAGCCAGCGGGCAAGCGCGAAATTGCCAAGGCGTTCGGCCTCAAATCGGGCGAAAAAATTGCGCTCAAGGCGCTGCTCAAGGATATGGCCGACGAGGGGTTGATTGACGGCAGCAAGAGCGCGTTCCACAAAATGGGTGGGTTGCCCAAGGTGACGGTACTGCGCATCCAGGATGCCGATGGGTCGAGCGTCTATGCCGTGCCCGAACGCTGGGAAGGGGCGGGGCCACCGCCACGGCTGCGCGTCATCGAGCGCGGAAAACGCAGTGCGCTCGGCATTGGCGACCGTATTCTTGCGCGGATTGAGGAGGCGGGCGCAGGCTATCTTGCCCATCCCATACGCAAGCTCGAAGCAGGCGCAGAAACGATCATCGGCGTGCTTGGCGGCGATGTGTCACCCGGCGGCAAAGCGATGCTGTGGCTGCGCTCGGTGGACAAGCGCAACCGCAAGGAATGGCCGGTCAGCGATGCTGGCGATGCCGCTGCTGGCGATTTGGTGTTGGCGAGCCTTGCGGGCCGGCCACCGCGCCAGACAGTGCGGGTGACGGAGCGGTTGGGAGATCCGTTCGCGCCGCGCGCATTGAGCCTGATCGCCATCCACAAATATGGCATAGCCCATGTGTTTAGCGACGAGGTAGTGGCCGAGGCGGCGCGCGTGTCTAAACTCTCGCTTGATGACCCGCGCCGTGAAGATTTAACCCACGTCCCCATCGTGGCTATCGACCCGGTTGATGCGCGCGATCATGATGATGCGATCTGGGCAATGCCCGATGATGATGCAGGAAATACAGGCGGTTTCAAAGCGATAGTCGCCATAGCTGATGTTTGTTATTATGTGCGCCCCGCAAGTGCGCTTGACCGCGAGGCGCGTAAACGCGGCAATAGTGTCTATTTCCCCGACCAGGTGGTGCCGATGCTGCCGCATATCCTCTCCTCGGGGGTATGCTCGTTAAAGGCAGGTGAGGACCGCGCCGCACTGGCTTGTCATCTCGTCATCGATGCCCAGGGCAAGGTCAAATCAACGCGTTTTTCGCGTGCGCGGGTGCGCCTCGCCGCCAATATTGCCTATGAGCAGGCGCAGTCCCAGATCAATGAAGCCAAGGGCGATCATTTTACTCTGCTCAAGCCGTTATGGGATTGCTGGGCGCTGCTCGCCAAGGCGCGCGATGCGCGCGCACCGCTCGATCTTGACCTGCCAGAGCGGCAGGTCGTGCTTGATGAAAAGGGTCGCATCAGCGAGATCCGCATCCGCGAACGACTGGATGCGCACCGTGTGGTTGAGGATTATATGATTGCCGCAAATGTCGCGGCGGCACGCGCGCTGGAGGCCAAAAAATCGCCGGTGATGTATCGCGTTCACGATGTCCCCGCCCGCGAAAAACTGGTCGCGCTCAAAGAGTTTCTGGCGACCTATGACCTTAATTTTGCTTTGGGGCAGGTGATCACGCCTGCACTATTCAACCGCATCCTTAGCGCGTTTGAGGAACCCGAAGCACGCCAGCGGGTGATGGAACAGGTGCTGCGCACCCAGACCCAGGCCTATTATTCGCCGGTTAATGCCGGGCATTTTGGCCTGGCGCTCGGGTCATATGGCCATTTTACCAGCCCGATCCGCCGCTATGCCGACCTGTTGGTGCACCGTGCGCTGGTGGCCGCTTATGATTTGGAAGCGGCACGGCCGAGCGACCGCTCGATAGGCGCAACGACCGCGCTCACCCTCGCGGATGGCGCAGCCTTTGCGCGGACGGGCGAGGTTATTTCTGCCGCAGAACGCCGGGCGATGGAGGCGGAGCGCGAGACGATCGACCGTTATGTTGCGGCCTATCTCGCTGAAAAAGTTGGCGACGTCATGATGACACGCATCACCGGGGTGCAATCCTTTGGCTTTTTCGCGCAGGTAGAGGGGCTGGGCGGTGATGGTTTGGTTCCCGCTGCGACGTTGGGCGACGAGTATTTTCGCTGGGATGAGGCCAATCAGGCCTTGGTCGGCGAGCATAGCGGAACGCGTTTTACCTCTGGCCAGCGGATTGAGTTGAGGCTGGTAGAGGCCAATCCATTGACCGGGAGCCTGGCTTTTGCGCTTCCCGATGCCGCTGCTGGGCCGAGGGAAGCCGGGGCAGGGGCGCGGCATCATATGCGGGGGCGCGGGCCACAGCGCCGTGGCACTGGCCCACGCGGACGCCCAAATAATATCCGCCACAAGTCGCGCTAGACGAAGGTGGGGCGACGCAAAAAACGCCGCCCCATCGCAAATATTAGTCGAGCATCGCCGCCGGAACAACGCCACCATTGACCGACAATGCCTTCATCACAGCACGATGCAGGCGAATATTCATATCGGCGCTGCCATCAAGCGGGCCATCATAGCCAAGCTCAGCCGCCAGTTCCTTGCGCGCAGTCAGGCTCGAATCCATGTCGAGCAGCTTCATCAGATCGACAATCGATGATTGCCAGTTGAGGTCTTGCCCCTTGGCGGCCAGTTTGGCGTTCAAAACCGCCTCGACGTCCACCGGAGCAGACGGCGCAGCAGCGGCTGTGGCCGCAGTGGCAACACCGGCACCCATTGCGGCACCGGCCGCTGCGGCATCGATGCTTTGGCCAAAAATGGCGTTCTTGATGCTGCTAAAAATACCCATATTTTTATTCCTTTTCCGTGCGACTGACATCCTTTTCCGTGCGAGCGCACATCCGCAGTTTGGCAATCTCGTTCATAATTGTTGCAGCCCAGCGACTAAAGCGCCAACGCTGTATCCCTGCACAAGGGCGTTTGCTGCCTGATAGCAAGAGGATAGAGGTAAGTTATGGACATAGCACAGATTTTAGCTGGGTCTGGCGCCCTCGACTCGGCGGCGCGCGAGCTTGGAATCGACCCGCAAGTCGCAGCATCTGGCGCTGCTGTGCTGCTGCCTGCGATTCTCGGTGGTTTCAAGAACCAGGCGCAGGAGGCTCCAGGCGGTTTGGGCGGACTTGGTGCAATCCTGTCTGGCATGGGCGGCGGTGGGTTGCTCGACGCGGTCGTGGGGCCGCAAACCACGCCTGTCGAGCAAGGAAACAGCATTCTCGGCCAGATTTTCGGGTCGAAAGATGTCAGCCGCCAGGTCGCGGCGCATGGCGAGGCGCAAAGCGGGATCAACGCCGAGACATTGCAGCGCTTGCTGCCCATCGTGGCGATGCTGGTTGCGGGCTATATGGCACGGCAAAATGGTGGCGGCGATGCGGCTGCTCCGGCTGCTCCGGCAAACCCCGCTGGCGGCGATTTGGGCGGGATATTGGGGTCCGTCCTTGGCTCTGTCCTTGGTGGCGGGCAATCTTCCGCCCCAGCCCCTGCTGCCGCCCCAGCTTCGGGCGGAATGCTTGGTGGCCTGGGCTCGCTGCTCGACATGGATGGCGATGGCAATCCGCTCAATGACATCATCGGTATGGCAGGGCGATTGCGCGGCTAAACGCGGCTTGTTCGTCGCTTTAATTTTAACAAGGAAAGGCAATATCATGGGTTTACTAGATGGAATATTGGGACAATTGGGCGGCGCAGAGCAACTGGCCGGGCTCGCCAGCAAGGTCGGCCTCAGCGAAGATCAGGTGCGCACCGCGATGGCAGCCTTGGGTCAGGCGCACGCCGAGCCGGGCGACACGGTGGCGGGCGCAGCGGCGGCGACCGGCCTTTCTGCTGACACGCTGACCAATTTGGTTGGCCAGATGGGCGGCGAAAACGCATTGGGCAGCATCAGCGGGATGATTGACCGCGATGGCGATGGTAACCCGCTCAACGATTTGACCGGGATTGTCGGCAAGCTGTTTGGCTAACAAGCGCCGAGTGTGAAGCGACCAGCTTACCCCCGACGTTCGGTGATGTGCCGCTCTATTGCCCGACCCAGGACAGTGAGCGGCACATTGCCACCCGTAACCACCGTATCGTTGAACAGCTTGACGTCATAACGCGGCCCCAGCGCCCCTTGCGCATGGGTGCGTAGGCGGTTGATCTCGCTATGCCCGACTTTATAGCCGCATGCCTGCCCCGGCCATGCGCAATAGCGATCAACCTCGCCCTGCACCTCATCAACCGACGAGCCGTTGGTCGTTGCAAACCATTGGATCGCCTGCGCGCGTGTCCAACGCTTGGCGTGCAGCCCGGTGTCGACGACCAGCCGACAGGCGCGAAAGCTCAACGACTGGAGATAGCCGAGCCGTTCAACCGGGTCCGCGTCATAGACCCCCAATTCGTCGGCCAATTGCTCGGCATAAAGCGCCCACCCTTCGGAATAGGCATTGAATTGCATCAAGGTGCGGATGAGCGGCAAGCGGTGGCTATATTCGCCCTGCCAGACATGCCCGGGTATAGCCTCGTGATAAGCGAGATCGGGCAGGGCATAGCGCGGCCAGATCGCGGTATTGCGCAAGTTGATCCACAGTTTGCCAGGCACAGTCCCGTCGATAGTGCCCGCGCCGCCATAGGCTCCGGGTGCGCCGGGCTCTTCGGACAATGGCAGGCGCCTGACCTCGACATTGCCAGGAACCAGCACATTGAACGCTTGGGGCATTCGCGCGCGAATGTCGGCAATGCGCCGTTCGAGCAACGCAATAATCGCGGCGCGCCCCTCATCATCGTTGGGGAATTGGAAGCGCGGATCATCGCCCAGCGCGGTCATGCGCGCGCCAACCGTCCCTTGAGTAAGCCCAAGCCCGCGTAAAATCGGGTCCATCCGCGATTGCAGGTCGGCAACCTGGTCCAGCCCCATTTGGTGCACAGCGTCTGGCGACATGGTGGTGGTGGTCGCCGCGCCCAGTGCCCAGGCATAATAGGCATCGCCCTGTGGCAGTTTCCATGCGCCAGCGCGGTCATCGGCGCGCGCGCGGTGGCGTTCCAGTTCCGCAATCTGCCGGTCAAGCGCGGGGGCAATCCGCGCGCTGGCCATGCGTTCGGCACGCGCTGCAAAATCGCCAGACATAGCAGAAGTCCGCCGCGCGATCGATTGCACCACGTCCCACCCCGCCACCTCGGCGCCCCGCGCGATGCGGATTTGGCGGAGATTTTTGTCGAGCAGAAAATCAGGCGCAATAACGCCGATCGCAGCGGCGCTGCGCAGCCGCTCTGTCTCGCCATCAAGCTGATCGGCATAGCCGCTTAGCCGCGCCAGATAGGCCTCGGCATCGGCACTGTTGGCAATCTGATGGTCGCTATCAAGCATCCGCGGTGTGTCGAGATAGGCACCGACATTTTGCGCGACAACGTAAGGGCTGTTGCGCCATCCACCGACCGAAACGTCGCCAAAGGGAAAGGCGATACCGGCAAGCCCGTTTTGAAAGGCGGTGCGGGTGACGTCGACATTGATCCGCGTTGCCTCGTCCCAGCCAGATGGGTCAAGCGCGGCAATTTGTTCCAACGACGTGCGCAGAAACGCCCGTGTCACCTCAATTCCCGCCGATGAGCGGTCGCCCAGCCGGCCCTTTAATGCGGCGCGATCATCCTTGTCGAGGCCGAGTGACGATGCGCTCTCTGGGTTGAGCGTAAGCCAATCGTCGGCGATCCGCGACAGCAGAGCATGGGCTGCGCCGTGCGGGGCTGCGCCGGGTGCAAGCGGCGCGGGGGCGAGCGTAGCTGCGGTGCGCGCGCATCCGCCCAGCATTCCGGCGCCCAGCGTGCCGCCGAGCGCCACCGCTGCTGTGCTGCCAAGCATGGTGCGGCGGGAAATCATGTGATTCATGCTGTTGTCCACTTATCATTATGGTTGGGTTATGGCTGAGTTTCGACAGTCAGGGTTGTTCCCTTCGCGCCGGTGATACGCATCCGGCTGCCTTGGGCGGCATCGGGCCCGTGAACATTCCAGACGCTGTCGCCAACTTGCGCCCGCCCTTTGCCGTTGACGATGGGTTCGCTCAAAATGGCCGTTTCGCCGACGAGCCGCCCCAGCCGATCATTGAGCAGCGGGTCGTCGCTGGCAATTGCATCGCTGCGGAACCATCGCCGCCCGATATAGGCCGATGCGATGGCGATAACCGCGAAAGACAGGAGTTGCAGTTCAACATTGATCGGAAAGAGATAGGTTAGAATGCCGGTCATCAGGGCGGCAATGCCCATGAACATCAGGAACACCCCCGGCACCACCATTTCGGCGATGCACAGGATGACGCCAACGGTCAGCCAGGCGATATAGGGTGCGACGCTGGCTGTGCTCATGATTTATTCTCCAGCAGCGCTTCCTTGGCCAATTCGCCGATGCCGCCCAATGTGCCCATCAACTGCGTTGCCTCGACGGGAAACAGGATGGTTTTGGCGTTGGGCGATGTGGCGAATTGTGAAATGGCCTCGACATATTTTTGGGCGATGAAATAGTTGATGGCCTGTGACCCTGAACCGGCAATGGCGGCAGAGACCAATTGCGTTGCCTTGGCCTCTGCTTCTGCCTCGCGCTCGCGCGCTTCCGAATCGCGAAACGCGGCCTCGCGGCGGCCCTCAGCTTGCAAAATCTGGCCTTGTTTTTCACCCTCAGCGCGCAAGATTTCGGCAGCACGCAGCCCCTCTGCCTCCAGGATAACCGCGCGCTTTTCACGTTCGGCCTTCATTTGGCGGGCCATCGCGTTGGAAATGTCGGCGGGCGGTCGGATGTCCTTAATCTCGACACGGGTGATTTTCACGCCCCACGGTTCGGTTGCAGCATCGACGACAGTCAGCAACCGCCCGTTAATCTCGTCGCGCTTTGACAGCGTCTCATCAAGGTCCATCGATCCCATGACGGTGCGCAAATTGGTCGTCGTTATCTGCATGATGGCGAAATAGACGTCGCTCACCTCATAGGCCGCCTTGGCCGCGTCGAGCACCTGAAAAAAGACAACCGCATCAACGCCAACCATCGCATTATCGCGGGTGATGATTTCTTGACCAGGAATGTCAAGAACCTGCTCCATCATATTGACTTTGCGGCCAACTCTCTCAAACACCGGCATGATGATCGTCAGCCCAGACTGCGCCGTTTTGGTATATCGCCCAAATCGCTCGATGGTGTAATTATACCCTTGGCGAACCATTTTGACGCTGGCAAAGAGAAATACGATGGCAAATAACGCCACAAATAACAGAACTCCGCCCATGTTTTTTCTCCAAATTCCGGTGCAGTTTAGGCCATCTTTTGTTGGTTGCAACGCCCATTGCGCTGAGCGCGGTAGCGCCCATTGCGCTGAGCGCGGTAGCGCCCATTGTGCTGTGTGCGGTAGCGCCCATTGCGCTGTGTGCGGCATAGCGGCATAGCGTTGCCATGAAACGCCTTTTTTTCCCCGCCGCCATAGCAGCCATGTCTTGCGCCGTTGCAGGTCTGGCGAACGATCTAGAATCGGCTGCGGTGACAGAGGCTGAACTGCGCGCGCATATCGCGGTGCTGGCCAGCGACGACTATGGCGGCCGCTTTCCCGGCACGCCGGGCGAAACACTGGCCGCGCAATATATCGCTCAGGCATTGTCAGACGCTGGCTTTATCGGCGGGGCCGACGCGGATGGTAGCTGGTATCAGCCCGTGCCTCTGGTCGAAATGGTGGTGGGGCAGAGCGAAGCGCGTTTTTCGGATACCGCGGGCAGGGCCATCATTGCCCCGGATGTCCTGCTACGGGCACCAAGCGGTTCGGCGCAAATCAACGGCGCGCAGGTTATTTTTGTGGGTTATGGCGTCGATAGCAGCGGTCAAGTCATTGCCGATGTAGCTGGCAAAATAGCGCTGGTTTTGGGCGCTGATCGGCCCGGAGAAAACCCACTGCCGGCCGCGCTGCGCCGCGAAGCGCTGATCGCAAAAGGAGCGGTAGCGATAATAACGGTTTCTGCACCCGGAGCGGCATCCTTTCGCGGGTTTCTACGCAGCTACACCAACGCACGGATGCAGCTTGCTGGGCGCGTCAGCCGCGCTCAGATCGAAGGGGTGATGGCCAATGAATCGGCGCAAAGATTGATGCAAGACAGTGGACTCAGCCTTGTCGATGCAACCAGCGCCGCCGCAACTAACGACTATGCTGGTATGACCCTTTCCGGAAAAGCTACGCTTCGTGCGACAACGGCACGCCGTGATTTCAATAGTTATAATGTGGTCGCTCGACTGCCAGGAAGGCGCTCCGGCAGCGGCACAGTGTTGGTCACTGGGCACTGGGACCATCTTGGTTCCACTTGCCGCCCTGCCACCGCGGCAGACCGTATCTGTAACGGTGCCGTCGATAATGCCAGCGGCATAGCTGCGATGATCGAGATTGCGCGCCGCGTCGCCTCGGGCACTCGGCTTGATCGCGACGTGGTATTTGTGGCGACTACTGCCGAGGAACAGGGGCTGCTTGGCGCCTATCATTTTGCCAGCAACCCGGTGGTGTCCCTGTCGTCGATTGTCATTGCACTCAACATTGATACGGTTGCGGTTGCGCCGCGTGGCGCGGCCATGGCGATCGTTGGTCGCGGGGCGACCAGGCTTACGGCGGAAGTCGAAGCCGTGGCACAGGCGATGAACCGCGCCATTGACCGCGATGATGATGCCAATGCCTTTCTCCGGAGGCAGGACGGCTGGGCATTGAGCCAAGCTGGGGTTCCGGCGATCATGGCGGGAGGTGGATTTAGCGAAGCAACCTATTTGCAGGCGTTTATTTCCGGCAACTATCATACGCCTGCTGATGAAATGACCGATGCGGTGCAATTGGGCGGGGCCGCTGATGATGCGGACCTGCATATCGCGCTTATCCGGCATTTTGCCAGCACCACTGCGCACCCCAGAACGAACGACCAAGATTGATCGTCGCATAATCAGCCACTGGTCATTGTGCGCACCGTTGGTTACATGGGCCGCCACCCAAGCGAGTCGCGTATGCGGCGCATGAAGAAAGTGGCATATGGAAATCCGCCTCGCCCTGACCTTTGATGATGTATTGTTGCAACCCGCAGCATCCAGCGTGCTGCCCAGCGATGCTGACACATCTACGCTGTTGACGCGCGGTATTCGGCTGGCAATCCCGATCATCTCATCGGCAATGGACACCGTTACCGAAGCGCAAATGGCGATTGTCATGGCGCAACTTGGCGGCATTGGCGTGTTACATCGCAATTTGAGCATCGAGGAACAGGCCAAGGCGGTGGCGCAGGTGAAACGCTATGTCGCCGGAATGGTGGTCAACCCGATCACTATTTCACCTGAGTCCAGCCTCGCTGATGCGCAGGCATTGATGGCGGTGCATCATATTTCTGGCATTCCGGTGGTCGAGGATAATGGCCGACTGTGCGGTATCCTGACCCACCGCGATGTGCGTTTTGCCGACACACCCGAACAGCCGGTGCGCGAATTGATGACGCATGACGCAATGGTCACTGTGCGTCCCGATGTCAGCGAAGCCGATGCGCGGCGGCTGCTGCATCAACACCGGATCGAAAAATTGCTGGTAGTCGATGATGATTATCGCTGTGTCGGGATGATTACGGTGCGCGATATGGAGCGCGCGGTTAGTTACCCCGATGCTACCAAGGACGACGCGGGGAGGCTGCGCGTTGCCGCTGCGACGACTGTTGGCGAAAAAGGGTTGGCACGCGCAAAGGCGCTGCTTGACGCCGAATGCGACTGCCTTGTTATTGACACGGCGCACGGCCACTCATCGATGGTTGCCGATGCGGTTCGCGCGGTGCGGGAAATGTCGAACACGGTTCAGATTGTTGCGGGCAATGTGGCAACGGCGGCGGCAACTCGCGCGCTGATTGATGCGGGCGCAGATTGTGTCAAGGTCGGTATCGGCCCGGGGTCAATCTGTACGACGCGCATTGTCGCGGGTGTAGGTGTTCCGCAATTGACGGCGGTGATGGATTGCGCAGCCGAGGCCGCAAAATCAGGCGTTCCCGTGATTGCTGATGGCGGCCTTCGGACCTCTGGTGATATTGCCAAGGCGCTGGCGGCGGGGGCGACGACGGTGATGCTCGGCTCGCTGCTCGCAGGGACCGAAGAAGCGCCGGGTGAGACATTCCTCTATCAAGGCCGTGCTTATAAAAGCTATCGCGGTATGGGCAGCGTTGGCGCTATGGCGCGCGGGTCGGCTGACCGCTATTTCCAGCAGGATATCAAGGATCAGCTGAAATTGGTTCCCGAGGGGATTGAGGGCCGCGTCCCGTTCAAGGGGAGCGCACGCGAGGTTGTGCACCAGATGGTCGGCGGGGTTAAGGCGGCGATGGGCTATACCGGTGCAGCCGATCTAGAGGCGTTCAGGCAGCGCGCAACCTTTGTGCAGATTACCAATGCCGGCCTGTCCGAAAGCCATGTTCACGATGTGTCGATCACCCGTGAAGCACCTAATTACCCGACGCGCTGAACCGAATAGCCAATGCATCCCTCCGCTCGCGTTCAAACTGCCATCGAACTGCTCGATGCTATCATATGCGCAGCGCGTGATGGCGGCGCAGCAGCCGATGTTGTCGCCACCCGTTTTTTCAAGGAAAGGCGCTATGCGGGGTCGGGCGACAGGCGTGCCATCAGGGCTTTGGTATGGGCCGCGATCCGCCGTTTTGGAGAACGACCAGCGGCGGGGCGTGCGGCGATGCTGGCGATGGCGGATGCTGATGCGGAGCTTGCCGCACATTTCACTGGCGAGGGCAAGGCCGCTGCTAAAATCGGCTATGGTGAAGCGCGGGCAGGCGGTGGGTTAATCCCTGCCTGGTTGGGCAAGCATCTCGACCCGCGCATCGATGACGCCGAAGTCGCCGCTCTGCTAGAACGTGCGCCGCTTGATCTGCGGATCAACCGTGCGCGGGCGGGCGGCGTGGAACTGCCAGAAGGCGCGGCGTTACCGCCTCCGCTCGATGGGCTGCGATTGCCCCACGACACCAACATTACCGACCACCCAGCGATGATCGCGGGCGCAGTAGAGGTTCAGGACGCGGGTAGCCAATGGATTAGCGCGGCTTGTCAGGCCCTGCCTGGCATGACGGTTATCGACCTGTGCGCTGGTGCTGGCGGCAAAACATTGGCGCTCGCCAATATTATGGCCAATCAGGGGCAAATCATTGCCGCCGACATTGACCGCAATAGATTGTCGCAATTAGGGCCGCGAGCCAACCGTGCCGGCGCGACCATCATTGAAACAATGCTGTTGAACCCGGGGGCAGAACTGGCCGCACTTGATGCCTATAGGGGGAAAGCGGACGTTGTGCTGATCGACGCACCCTGTTCGGGCAGCGGCACATGGCGGCGCAACCCCGAAGCGCGCTGGCGATTAACCCCGACAAGGCTTGAAAATTTATTGCGCGCGCAGAGCAATCTGCTCGATATTGCTGCTGAATTAGTGGCGCCAGGCGGCGCGCTCGTCTATGCGGTGTGCTCTGTCATCGGGGGTGAGGGCGAACAACAGGTGGAACAATTTACCCAAAGGCAGGCGGCATATCGCCCGCAAAATATTGGCGATATAGGACGTGCGGCGGGCGCAGGGCGGTTGCTAACCCCCATGCACGACGGCACCGACGGGTTTTTCATGGCAAGATTGGTGCGCGGCTAATGCTTGTGATGGGCAGCGCTCATCGGTTGAACCTGTGGCGATACGCCGTGGCGGCAATGGCCATTTTCGGGCTATTATTCTTGCTTTCGCGCTCAACTTATATCGCGCCTGTGCCACAGCATAGCATTTCCCCACTGTCGCTCATGATGCAACAGGAGGGTGAGCGATTACAGGCACAAGGGAATATCGAGGAGGCCATTGGTTATTTTGAAACCGCGCTTGTTGCTGACCCTCATAATGCCGATGCCTATATTGGCCTGGGCAAGGCCGCGCGCGCGAAAAACCTGCCTGGCCAATCGATCAGCCTGTTTCGTGCGGCGCTGAAACTCAGGCCGGACGATCGCCCGGCGCTGGTGGAACAGGGCAGGGCCTTTATGGCGCGCGGAGCAATCGCCCAGGCGCGGCAAAACCTTGCAAGATTGCAAAGCCTGTGCCCCACGCCCGATTGCGATGCCGCAAGCCAATTGGCGACGGCGATTGATGGAGGTGCGGGCCACAGGGGATCGCAAACCGCGTTGCAGGTTGAGCAAGTGATGCCAGCGCCGGTCATTGAGGCGGCTCCAATCCAGAATTAGCGGCAATAAAGTCCTCAGACCCTAACGGGATTTTAACCATATTTGTCGCATGTCAGGCCAGCGATTATAGAGCAGGATGATATTGGATTGAATCCAATCACCTGCTCACATTTTTGATTACCGCGTTTTGCGAGTCGTCAGATGGAAACATCTGACTTCAAAATGCTCTGGCGAGTGCTGGCACAATGGACGAAATGTTACGCGAATTTGTCGGTGAAACACTCGACATGATGGAGGCGATTGGCGGCGACCTGGTCGCCTGGCAAATCGACCCATCGGATCGACGCCGGCTGGACTCAATTTTCCGCGCGATCCACACAGTGAAAGGCAGCAGCAGCTTTTTCGAACTGCCGCGTGTGACAGCCATATCGCATGCCGCCGAAAATATATTGGAGATATTGCGCGCACGCAAAAATGCGCCGGATAGAAAATCCGTTTCGATCATATTACGCGCCTTTGATCATATTCGCGCTCTTGCCCATGCTATTGCTCAGGACGGTTTTGAACCAGAGGGCGATGATAGCGAACTCCTGGCAGTGTTATCGGCTAATTTTCGGGTCAGTGATCGTGATCAAGCCGAGAGATATTCTCGCAAGCCTTCGCCACCCAAGACAGGGCAGCCCGAAAACGAAAGCGAGCAACCAGGCAGTGTGCCGATAGAATGGCGGTCAGTGCGCGTGCCGCTGGGGCTGCTGGATACGCTGATGAACGGCGTTTCGGACCTTGTGCTGGCACGCAACGATTTCGCGCTGCAATTGCGCGCGTCGGGCATTGAGCCGGCCGACCTGGCTGGCTTTGATCGCTTCTCTGAAATACTCAGTGCTGTGCGAGGTTCGGTGAGCCAAATGCGGATGGTTCCACTGTTGCAATTGTTCGCACCGCTCCCCAGGCTGGTGCATTCCTTGTGCGACGAATTGGGTAAAAATGTCAGCCTGACTGTCGATGGTGGCCAGGTGGAGATTGACCGCGAGGTTATAGAATCGCTGCGTGACCCCATTATCCATGTCATACGCAACGCCATTGACCATGGTATAGAGGATAGCGAGGGCCGGCTGGCCGCAGGAAAAGCGGCCACCGCACAGCTGAGCATCTCTGGCCGCCATGATGGAAACCGCATCGCCATTGTGATCGAAGATGATGGCCGGGGTCTGGACGACGATGGCCTGATCGAGCGCGCCATCGCCGCAGGGCACCTCACCGATGAGCGCGTATCGGGGCTCACACAGGCGCAAATCGCGAACCTGATTTTCCTTCCCGGCCTGTCAACGGCCCAATCCGTGACCGGAATATCGGGGCGCGGTGTCGGTATGGATGTGGTCAAAGCCAATGTCGAAAAGCTCGGCGGTTCTGTCCGCATCCATAACAGGCCTGGGCAGGGGGTCATGATTTCCATCGATGTGCCTATGACTTTGACTATCATCTCGGCATTGGCGATTGATGTCGATGGGCAAGGCTTTGCTCTCCCGCGCAATGTCGTCGACGAAGTGTTGCTGGCCTCGAACGATAGTGTCCAGCGCGTCGAAGCGGGCGGCGCACTTATGGTCAGGGTGCGCGGGCGCATGTTGCCTCTGGTCGTTTTAGAGCCGCTACTGGGGCTGGAATCTTCCGGCATCAGCCTGTCCGATCGCGCGTTGATACTATGCCGGGTAGCGGGATCACGGTCATTTGTGCTCGATGTCCCTGATGTCAGGGACCATGACGAGCTGGTTATTAAGCCCTTGCCGCCAACGCTGATGTCGATCGGGCTTTATGCCGGATTCAGTCTGCCCGATAATGGCCGCCCTATGCTGCTTCTTGACGTTGATGGTATTGCTAATCACGCCGTTGCCCGTGCACCACAATCGCAACCGGTTGAAACTATGGGCGAGGGAGAAGACGGATCAGCCGAACAAGATGAACGCTGGCTCTGTTACAGAGGCTGGGAGCAATCGCTTTTATCAGCCGTTCCCATGGCCAATATCGAGCGGCTGATTGACGTTAATTACACGCAATTGACCAGGGCAGGTGGGCGCATAGTCGCCAATATCAACGAGGAAATGGTCGCGGTGGATAACGCCGATTTTGCCTTACCAAATCATGGGTCAGATACTGGCACGGTCAGAATGATTTGGGCCAGCCATGAGCATAGCCACATTCTCATTCCCGTTCGCGATGTTGTGCAACTGGTCCCATTGAAAATGCGGATGCCGGCCCAGGAAGACAGTAAGGTCGCGCTGGGCCTTGCCTTGTTTGAGGGAGACATTGTCGAGATGATTGACATTCGCCGGCTGATTGAGCGTGCATTTGCCCAGGTCAAGATGAGCGATCGGGGCGAAGTTAACGTGTATCATGATGAAAAGGCACAACGTTTTGGCCAATAACCTCTTTCTTGTGGGGCGCATCGGCCATAGCTGGATTGGTATTTCGGCCGAGCAAGTAGAGGCCGTTGTCCCGATGGGCGAGGTCGTGCCCGTTCCGCATGCACCGGCGGCGGTCAAAGGGTTGGTGGCCATCCGCAGCCGTTTATTGACATTAATCGACACTAATGTGCTTATCGGACAAGGCGTATCGGCTGATGGCGCCTTGATGATGATCATTTCCGATGCAGGACATGGGTATGCGCTGACCATTGACGAGGTGGACGATGTGGTGGCGCTTGATGAACTGAAGCCGGTTTCAGCGATATTGGCGAGCGGTTGGCAGGGTATTGCCACGCAAATGGCGGACAATGCCGGGCGCGCGATATTGATCGTTGAGCCACCATTGCTGATCGCGTCCGCAAATGGGCCATTAGCAACAGCTTAACATGTCCAGCCTTATAGCAGGGTGTTCGGTTATGCGTATAATTAGGGGCGGATTATGGCACATTGTCTGGTAGTTGATGATAGCAAAGTCATCCGTAAAGTTGCGCGGCACATGCTAGAGGAACTGGGGCACTCGGTTGTGGAAGCCGAAGACGGCAGCCTGGCGCTTGCGGCGTGCCAATCAGAGGATTTTGATATGGTCCTGCTCGATTGGAACATGCCCGTGATGAGCGGGATGGAGTTTCTTGTCGAACTCAATGCGCATTGCGCTGCGCATCGGCCGAAAATTGTCTTTTGCACCACAGAAAATGCGACGAATCATATCCGTTCTGCGCTTGAAAATGGCGCTGACGAATATGTCATGAAGCCTTTTGACAGAGAGACGCTTGAGCGCAAATTGCAACTCATCGGCGTCACTTGAGCGCAGCTGGATGGGCGCCGCTGAATCGATAACCACGGGTCGCCTGCGATGCGACGGCGATGCGGTACTTCGCAATCGCCCGGTGCGGATCATGCTTGTTGATGACAGCGTCGTTGCGCGCGCCATCATTGAAAATATTATCGAGCGCGACGATAATTTTGAGGTTATCGCTTCGGTGTCGAGCGCAACAGAGGCGCTAAGTGCGCTCGCACATGCAGCGCCAGAAATCGTCATATTGGACATTGAAATGCCCGGCATGAGCGGGATTACTGCCCTGCCCATGATATTAGACAAGTCGCGCGGAGCCCGTGTGTTAATTCTCTCAGCCAATTGCGCGGCGGGTGGCCCCGCGGCTGTGGAGGCGCTGGCCCATGGAGCCGACGACACGTTGATCAAGCCTGGGCGCGGAACTTTTGCGGGGAGTTTCGCCACGACATTGATCGAGCGATTGCATGCGCTCTCTACGATAGACCGGGCCGGTGATGCCCGCTCTGATGACCATAGGCCCGCAAGATTGAAGGCAATCGGGGCGTTTCCAAAGCTCCCCCCTGCCAGCAATGCGGCCGACAGGCGCGACGGCGAAGTGTCCGCGATCGGGATAGGCGCATCCACGGGCGGGATTATGGCGATTAACGCATTCTTGGGCGCACTACCCAGAGACCTTGTTTGCCCGATATTTATCACGCAGCATTTGCCCAGCAATTTCATGCCATTTTTTGCCGAACAGCTGCATCGCCTTATTGGGCGCACGGTCTTTGTCGGCGAAGATGGCATGCGGGTTGCGCCAGAGTGTATATATCTTGCGCCTGGTGACGGGCATTTAGCGCTGTCCTATGTCAACGGCACCACGCGTATCGTGATTGATCGGAGTGCAGCCGCGTCCGGCGCCATGCCATCGGTTGATCCAATGCTGGCGAGTATGGCAGACGTCTATGGCGAGAAAGCATGCGGGGTCATGCTGTCGGGTATGGGCAGTGACGGGCTTTCCGGTGCGCGTCGTTTGCGGGTGAGTGGTGGCTTGATTCTGGCGCAGGATATTGAAAGCAGCGTCGTGTGGGGAATGCCCGGAGCCGTCGCCCGCGAAGGGATAGCGCATGCGGTGCAAAACCCCCTTGCTTTGGCGGCGATTGTCGCATCAGCGGGCCTTCGGGCCTCTGGTGTCGGGCGATGATCGATCAGGGGCCCATTGGCGTGCCAGAGCGGATATTAGCGGCGTTGCTAGAGGCGCGCGCCGGCCATGCCCTTTCTCCTGAACGGATGTGGCGCATTGAGGTCGCCTTGCAACCCATCATGCGCGAACGCGATTTTCCCTCGCTAGAGGCGCTGGTCGTGGCTCTGGCCACACAGGCTGATCGCTCGCTTGTTGACAGGGTCGTTGACGGGTTGATCAACCATGAAACCTATTTTTTCAGAGATTTTGATCAATTTCGCAGTGTCGAGAGCGTGGCGCTTGAATGTTTACGACAGCGAGCAGGGTCACGCCGCTCTCTCTCCATCTGGTCTGTCGGTTGTAGCACGGGGCAAGAAGCCTATTCGATTGCCATGATGTTGGCCGATGATAAGCAGCGCTGGGCCGGATGGGATGTCAGCATCGCAGCCAGCGACATCAGCCCTTCGGTTATCGAAGCCGCGCGCGGCGGGCGCTATTCGCATTTTGAGATACAACGCGGATTGCCGACACACTCTATGCTCGATTGGTTTGAACCCGATGGCGAAGAATGGCTGTTGCGCGGAGTTATCCGCAATCAGGTGCGTTTTTTCGAGCATAATATCTTATGCGACCCGCTGCCTCCCGGGCCATTTGATCTCATCCTGTGCCGTAATCTGCTATTCTACCTGACACCGGCACACCGGGCGACAGCCATAAACCGCTTGGCTGGCGCGCTTGCTCCCGACGGTTTGTTCATGATGGGCGCTTTTGAAACGATGATCGGGCAGGGTAATTTGCTGGAGCAAGACCCCGACGCCAAGGGTTTTTATCGCCTGCCAACGAGTGTGAACAAAGCTTTTGCCAAGCTTGCTTCTGGTTGAGCCCATGCCACGCGGGCTTTCGCGCTTGATCGCTTGCCAGCGCCCGCTCAAGGTGGCAATTGATGATGCTATGATGCTACAGGAAAGCGCCCCATGCCTGCGATGATCGAACGCTGGTCGCCGAATTTTGATGAGCGGACACTTCCGGTCTCCATCATCGTTATTCATTATACAGGGATGATAGATGGGCCGAGCGCGATTGACCGCTTGTCGAGCGCCGATTCGGGTGTGTCATCGCATTATGTGGTCAGTGAGGACGGCACCGTGCATATCCTTGTGCCCGAAGACAAACGGGCATGGCACGCCGGGCGCAGCTATTGGCGCGGTGTTGTCGATGTTAACTCGGCAAGTGTCGGCATCGAAATCGTCAACCCCGGCGTTGAATATGGCTATCGGCCCTTTCCTGACGAACAGATAGACAGCGTTATCCGTCTGGTCCACGCAATCAAGGACCGCCACAATATCACACGCGGCAATGTGGTGGGTCATTCCGATATTGCCCCGATGCGCAAACAAGACCCGGGCGAGCTTTTCCCTTGGGAACGCCTGGCGCGGCTGCGTCTTGCGCTGCCCCGGCCAAAGCGTAACCTCACCGACCCCTTGTGGTCAGACGCGGGTTTTCTGCTCGCGCTCGAACGCTTCGGCTATGATGTGACCGACGGGTTGGCGGCGACAGTGGCGTTTCAGCGGCGTTTCCGCCCCGAACTGGTCGATGGCACGGTCGATGGCGAATGCCGCGCCATTTTGCTGAGCTTATTGCTGCCCCAACCGCAAGGTGATTGAAGGGGGATTGAGCTTGGCGTCTAACGCACCTACAGTGGCCGGGTCAGAGGGCTGGGCGGCCGCCGGCCGTGCTGAAAGGCGCGGCGGGAGGAAAGTCCGGGCTCCATCGTGAACGGTGCCGGGTAACCCCCGGCGAGGGTGACCTCAGGGAAAGTGCCACAGAGAGCAAACCGCCGATGGCCTCGCAAGGGGTTCAGGCAAGGGTGAAAGGGTGCGGTAAGAGCGCACCGCGCGGCTGGTAACAGGCGCGGCATGGCAAACCCCACCGGGAGCAAGACCGAATAGGGATGGCGCGGACCTGCTTTGCGGGTTCAGGGTGTTCACGCGCCCAGTCGTCCGGGTTGGTTGCTTGACCCTGTCGGTAACGGCAGGGCTAGAGGAATGGTCGCTCATCCGCGCGTGTCGCAAGGTGCGCGTGGGGGACAGAACCCGGCTTACAGGCCCTCTGGCGTTTTATTCTGCCCTTCCCCTAGACAGGTCTAGCGGGTGTTTAGCCCTTCCCCTCAGGCGGGTCTGGCATTTTTCCTTTGCGGCGGGGGTTGGCAAGTCACGCGCTGCGCCGCTATGGGCTGGCCATGGTGAAATCAACACGAACCGACAATTGGGGTTTCCCGCGCTGGAAAGGCTATGGCTCATCGCGCGAAGCCGTGCAAATGCGCATTTGCGATCGCCATGGCTGCACCCAGCCCGGCACTTGCCCGGCGCCAAAATCTCCCAACAACCCCGATCGTTGGATGTTTTGCCCCGACCATGCGGGCGAATATAACCGCGGCTGGAATTATTTTGAGGGGCTGAGCGCCGAGGAAGCGGCCGAGAGGGAACAGCGTGAACGCGCCGATGCTGGCGGATATACCACGTCCAAACATCAGCATTGGGCCGATAGGGGTGACGAAGGGCGCACCGCGGATGAGATGCGTGCGCTCGATATATTCGACCTAGCGCCCGATTGTTCGATGGACGACATCCGCAAGGCCTGGCGCGCACTGGCCAAAGAAACCCACCCCGATGTCTGCCCCAATGACGCGGTTGCGGCCAAGCGTTTTCACGCAGGGCAAACCGCATTTGAAGTGCTGCGTCAATCCGAAGAACGGCGAAGTTGGAAGGGTTAGGGATTCGCCTCCGCGCGGCCTGTGGTGCCATATAGCGCTGCACTCTCTTTTATCAGCGCGATCATATTGGGGATGCCCTGGGTGCGGTTGGACGAGAGCTGGTTTGATAGGTCAAATGGCGCGAGCGCGGCCATAATGTCGGTTGTCATCACGTCATGCGGCATGAAGTCCTGGACAGTGGTGAGCACCAGGGCGACGATGCCCTTGGTGATCGCGGCATTGCTATCGGCCAAAAAATGGAGCGCGCCGTCTTCGTTCCGCGTGGGATAGAGCCACACCGATGCCGAACAGCCACGAACCAACGTTGCATCGCCCTTGAGCGCGTTTGGCATCGGTTCCAACGTGTGGCCAAGGTCGATCAACAAACGATAGCGGTCGTCTGTGTCAAGGATTGCATAGTCTTCGGCAATGGCGGCGAGCGATGGCGTGGTCATAAGGCTGTGATAGTGGGCCGATTCTACGACGGCAAGCCGTGTTACAAATCCACCCCTGCCGCAATCGCCTCCAGCTTGCGCACACGCTCGCGCAGGTCGGCAAGCTCGATGCGGCTGCCGGTGTTGGATGGCGGCATGTCGTCATGAACAGTCGAAACTGCGGGGCGCACATCAATTTCGTGACGCCGCAATTCAACCCATATCCGCCATCCGCGAAGCGCGAACATGCTGACAATAGTGAGCGCAGTGAGCGCAACTGCGCCGGACATCAATGTTAGAGAAAGATCAGTCATGGCTGGTTGCCTTCCTTTATAATGGGGGATGGGAGGGGTGATTACCGATCGCGCAGGCCGCTTGTTGTCGCCTCGCGCTGATCGCGCAGGCTTTCGATTTCCTGGTCAAGCCGCACTGCGCTATGGTTGTCGGTGGTGATGCGTTCGAGCACGGCGATCCGTTCCTTGAGCGCTCTGACTTCCTCGCGCAGTGCGCGGGCCTCGCTATCGTCATAGGGCATGGCAGCGCCAAGTTGGTGCCCGACATGGCCAGCGCGGTGGCGGCGGCTAAGGCCATGCTTGTCGCGGTATATGCGGCCAAAGGTGACGATCGCGACGATGGCGACGATCATGAAAACCAGGTTGCTCGACATAATTTTATCCTTTTGATGATTGGTTTTAATGGTCAGCGCGTTCGCGCAAATCGTCTATTTCTTGGCCAAGCGCGGTGCCGCGATCGGTAATCACCCGCTCCAGCACCCGCACCCGCTGTTCCAACCGCTCGGTCTGCGCGGCATATTGCGCCGCCTTTTCCGCCGTCATCGACGATTGCTGTTCGAGCAGGCGTTCCTTCATATCCATCCAGCGTTTGAACGCGGCGTATGAAATGCCGGCAATCGGGATCATCAGCGCGATGATCGGGATGAGGAGTGGGCTGATCGACATGGGCTTGTTCCTGTTGTTTAGTTGGCGATGCGGCGGAGCGAATCGATTTCGTCAGCGAGCCGCGCCGGTGCGTCGGTGATGATGCGTTCGACAACACCCAGGCGGTCCTTGATCGAACCGATTTCGGCGCGGAGCTGGGCATTTTCCTGGCTGAGCAGGCGTATCCGTTCGACATCCTCTTCAGCGGATTTGGGATAGATCGCCTTGCCCCACCCATTTTCGAGCGGGTAGCCGTTCTTGATTTTCATCCGGGTGACGATGACCCAACAGATTGGCAGCACCAGTGCGAGCACGGCAAAGATCGGGGCCAGGGCATCTGCGGTATTAGCGTCCATCTTCTATCCTCCCTTATCGCCTCGCGTTACCGCAGGCGTTTCGTTTGCGCCTCGCGTTACCGCAGGCGTTTCGTTTGCGCCTCGCGTTACCGCAGGCTTTCAATCTCATCGGCCAGGCTGGTGTTGCGGCTGGTGTAGAATAGTTCAACATCGGCGAGGCGGCGGTCAAGGTCGCGGAAAGAGGCGCGGACATCGCGGGTGGATCGGGCCGGATTGGCGCGGACACCTTGCCAGAAACGCGCTTCTTCGGGGCTGTCATAGAGGCCGGCGGGGCGGGTGGGTGCCATCCAGGCGACAATGAAATAGACAAACAACGGCCAGCCGAGGCTTAGCGTCAGAATAACCATGCCCAGCCTGATCCACAGCGTATCGACGCCCGTGTAATCAGCAATTCCCGCACAAACACCGAGGAATTTGGCATTTTGTTTGTCGAGATAATATTTGGTGCGGCGCGGTTCCATCTTATTTGCTCCTCTCATGGGTATAGCCAATGCGCGGGTCGCTTTCGCGTTCAGAGCGGATCGCGGGGCGGAAATCGGGATTGTCGGCGGCGATGATCCGTTCGACCGTGTGCATGCGGTCCTCAAGCCGGCGTGCGAACTCATACAGATCATCAAGCAGCCGCTCATCCTCTACGGGGAGCGAGGCCGAGGTCCGCCACTTGGTCACATGGTGGAGAATCAACCACGGCAAGCCGATGAACAGCGTGGCGAACAGGATGATCGGGACGAGAGTATCTTCCATGGCTTAGCTCCCCTTTTTCTTTGCCGCCGCTTTCATCGCGGCCAGCTCTGCATCAACCGAATCCGATGAGGCGAGGTCGGCAAATTCATCGTCGAGCGTGCGTGGCTGTGCGCCCATGTTCATCGCGTCGGCGCGCCCTTCGGCCAGGTCAACGCGGCGTTCCATCTCGTCGAACCGCGAAAAGGCCTCTTTGGTGCGTTCGCCATGCGTCATTTCGCGCAGGCGGAACTTGTTCTCGGCCGATTCCAGCCGCGTGTTGATGCTTGATTGGCGGCTGCGCGCTTCGCGCAACTTGGCCTGAAGCTTATTGATGTCGATCTCATAGCCCTTGAGCGCATCGTCGAGCACCACCATCTCGGCAGTCAGCCGTTCGGCCATGTCGCCGGCCTTTTGCTTTTCAATCAGCGCGGCCTTGGCCAGGTCTTCGCGGTCCTTGGACAGTGCTAGCTCGGCCTTTTCTCGCCAGCTCTCCTGCATGCCATTCAGCTTGGCAATATGGCGGCGCATTTCCTTTTGATCGGCAATGGTCCGCGCCGCCGATGCGCGCACTTCGACCAGCGTTTCGTTCATCTCGAAAATGATCATGCGGATCATCTTGGCCGGATCTTCGGACCGATCGAGAAGGTCGGTGACGTTCGCCGCAATAATATCGGCTGTGCGGGAAAATATGCCCATGGGATTTTGTCCTATCGAACGATGTGGGTGATGAAAAAAAGACGACGCCGGGGCTGGGCAAGGGGGGGGAAGTGCCCCGGCGCCGTCATGGGTCAGGTGGGTCAAACAACCTGACCGGCGGAGACCCCAGCGCTGACTTGCGCCGTTGCCGGAGTGGAAAGGGACGGTAAGGACGGGGAGGCCGCCGCCGTATAGCCGACGATCAGCACCGCCAGCAGGCTCAGCATGATTGGCATGCGAAGCGTCGGGAAGGGTGGTGAAGGCTTCATGGTTATCATCCCTATGGTTATCATCTCTGAGTGACGGACTATCGAACATGATGAATGTAGAGCATGGGGCGTGCCAATTTGCGGAAATGGTGCAAAAGCGCGGATTGATGTGGGAGATGATGGCGAGTTGGTAAAAAGTTCTTGCAATCATGTGGTTTTTTTCACCATATGTTAGCATGGAACGCGAAACCCGCTTTATTGGCCAATCGGTCGCCTTTCTCGACAGCGTCGAGCGCGCGACTGCGGCGGCGGCGGTGGGCCGTCCGGTTCTGGTGGTTGGCGAGCGCGGTACCGGCAAGGAGTTGATTGCCGAACGGCTACACAAACACTCCAACCGTTGGGACGGGCCGCTGGTCATCATGAATTGCGCGGCGCTCCCTGAAACGCTGATCGAGGCCGAGCTGTTCGGGCACGAGGCGGGGGCATTCACCGGAGCGGCGCGGGCGCGGGCCGGGCGGTTTGAGGAGGCCGATGGCGGCACGCTGTTTCTCGATGAGCTTGGCACGCTGTCGATGGCGGCGCAGGAGCGGCTGTTGCGCGCGGTCGAATATGGCGAAGTGACGCGGATTGGCGCTTCCAAGCCGGTGCTGGTCGATTGCCGGATTGTCGCGGCGACCAACGAGCATCTGCCCGCGCTGGTCGATCAAAGGCGGTTCCGCGCCGATTTACTCGACCGGCTATCGTTCGAGGTTATCACGCTGCCCCCCTTGCGCGCGCGCGAAGGCGACATATTGGTGCTGGCCGATTATTTCGCGCGGCGGATGGCGGCGGAGATCGGCTGGGACAGCTGGCCGGGCTGGGGCCCGCAAGCCAGCGCACAGCTGGAATCGCATGACTGGCCGGGCAATGTCCGCGAGCTGCGCAACGTAGTGGAACGCGCGGTTTATCGCTGGTTGGAGCCGAAAAAGCCCGTCGATGTGATCACCTTTGATCCCTTTGCCAGCCCGTGGCGACCAGGCGCAGAAGATGTTGTTGCTGCGCGCCCGGCACAGCAAAGCGAGAGAGTGGGCGATTTTGCTCTGCCCGAACCGCCTGCGAGCGATTTTTGCGCCGATTTGCGCGGCGTTGTCGACGCCTATGAAAAGCGGCTGGTCGAAGCGGCGTTTGCGCGGTGCCGCTATAACCAGCGGGCCACCGCAACGTCACTGGGGCTGAGCTATGACCAGCTGCGCCACACGATGAAAAAGCATGGCATTGCGGCGTGATATAAAAACGGGGACCAATGGCCCCCGTAATTATGCGCGTTAAGATGGCCTAGCCGTGATTGGCGGCGATCCCCTCACGGCTAAACTCTTTGTCTTGCCGCGTTTTGCGAGCCGCTCGGTGAATCCACCTCGCTTCAAAACGCTAGCCGTGATTGGCGGCAATCATCGCATAAAACATCGGTAGTGACAGCAAGGTGTTCAGCCGCGAAAACATCATCGCACGGGTCGCAGACGCTGCCTTGGTCGCGTCATCGGCCTCGACAATTCCCAGCGCGCGTTTCTGTGCGGGCCAGATGATGAACCACACGTTGAACGCCATGATGAGCGCCAGCCACATGCCAATGCCGATCAAACGATAGGGCTGTGCAAGCATGAATGCCTGATGCGCATAACCCGCGAGGTTCGCAATGACGAGGCCGGTCAGCACGGTAAAGGCGGCGCCCCAACGGAAAAAGAACAGTGCCTTGGGTGCGATATGTTTGCCAATGGCCGGTTTCAGCTCGGCGGGAATGCTTGGCATGGTCGGGATTTGCACAAAGTTGAAATAATAGAGCAGGCCGATCCACGTAACCCCGAAAAACAGGTGGAGCCAGCGCATTACGCTTTGCACCATGTCGCCATTTGGCCCGACGCACCATATCAGCGCAACCGCCGCCAACAGGCCGACGGCCAATACCGTGTGCAGATTTCCAAAAAACTTCGCCATCGCATTTCCCCTCATATGTCAGCGCTTACTAACGAAACGCCTTTGTTTGGGGGCGTATAGATGACGGAAACTATGCGGGCAATGCCTGAGTGCTCTGTGGTTTTACCGTGACCCGCAGCAAATATTTACGAACGGGTTTGTCGAAAAGGCGGTCTATCCACAGCACCAGCAGCGTCAGCGCGATGATGAAAGCGACGCCAAGGATGGGGATAGGGATCGTGTATCCGCTATTTTTGGCGGACTGTTCAATGATGCGGCCCAACGGTGTGTGGAGCACATAGACGCCATAGGATGCGACACCGAGCTTGATAAACAGCGGCGCAATGAATTGGCCAGGTTCGACGCGGGCCGCTGCCCAGACAATGGCCGGAAACCCGATCATCACCATGGTGAAATCAAACAGTGCGGCCTCTATCTGTGCCATGAGTATCAAGGCGACAAGAGCCGCGATGGTGAGCGCACCGAGCGAGTTGATGGCGCGCACACCGCGAAACCGCCACACCAAAACACCCGCAAAAAAGGAGTAACAGACACGCGTGGTGCCGGCGGGAATGGTATCCCACCCGTCGCCGAAATTCACCGAGTTGAAATAGAGCGTGTAACGGAGCACGCCAGCTGCGGACACGGCCATGATCGCGATCAAGACTTTGGTGGAGAGCCAGCGATGGATGAAGCCATAGAGGATATTGACCGCGACCTCGTAACCTAGCGACCAGCTTGGCGTGTTGATGGGGTATAACCCGCCTTCGTGCGTTCCGGGGGCGGGGAGCATGAACAGCCCGGCGATGAGCGCAAAGGAGAGCGCGAGGCCGCTCCAATCACCGCCATCGCCGCTATATATGCGCAAAGCTACATCAACGATGCCGATCAAAAACCCAAGCGCATAAAGCGGGTAAAAGCGAATCATGCGAATGCGCATAAATTCGCGTGCGCCCATGCCGCCTTCCAACCGCGCGCCATAGGCGTTGGCGATGACAAAGCCCGAGAGCACGAAGAAGAGATCAACCGCCAGATAGCAGCTGGGGAAGGTAAAGCGCCCGTATATTTCGGGCAAA
This sequence comes from Sphingopyxis sp., assembly GCA_040079655.1. GTDB lineage: Bacteria > Pseudomonadota > Alphaproteobacteria > Sphingomonadales > Sphingomonadaceae > Sphingopyxis. Next base: position 39,187 of record JBEBJX010000008.1, read on the forward strand.
TGCCGTGTCATGACGATGGTCGCGGCGATGCCGCGTATGCCATCAAGCGTGCGATAGGGCGATTGTGTGATCTCATCATGCATGACGGCTGCTATGCGCCATAGCATCTCAAGAACTGGTTAAATGGCCCCCGAAAATGTGGCAATGTTAGCGCTTTCGTAACCGCATGTGCCTTAACGGCATGATATGATGATGGCGCATGTCTTTGATGATTATTCTGACGCGGTGCTGCTTGCAAAGCATGAATTGGAGCGCGAAGGGCTAGCCTCCATATTTGATCGCTACGAATGGTTTGAGAGGACATTGGCGCAATGCCCGATCCTGGGGCAGCCCCTGGTTACAAGAGCCAGCGGGCATGCCGGTGATTGCTGGTTATTCCTGAGCGTCGATGACCAAGGGCGCGCACAGGGGCTGGGCAGTTGGTACACGCTGGCCTATCGCCCGATCTTCACCGGCGTGGCTAATATTGAAGAAAAATTGCGGCTTCTTGCCAATGTGGCTGGGCAATTGCGGAGCCGGCTATCCACCATTTGCCTGTCGCCAATGCACGAGGAAGACTGTCGGTTGACTGCGGAAGCATTTCGCAGCGCAGGTTGGCTAGCCACAGCGCGGGTCAGCGATTGCAACTGGACCGCCAATGTCGCGGGACTTTGCTTTGACGAATATTGGGCTGCGCGGCCGGGCAAGCTCCGCAAGACGGTTAAGAGCAAGCAAGCCAAGGCTGATATGGCCACGCACATATATACGCATTTCGACGAGGGTGCATGGGCGGACTATGAGGCTGTCTATGCGCAAAGCTGGAAACCCGAAGAAGGGTCAATGGGTTTTCTGCGGAGTATGGCGCAAAGCGAGGGTGCCGCAGGGACATTGCGGCTTGGTATAGGGCGCATCGCGGGCGAGGCGGTTGCCGCGCAACTTTGGACCTGTGAAAATGACGTCGCCATTGCCCATAAGGTTGCGCACCGGATGAGCGCGGTTGCCCTCTCGCCAGGCACTTTGCTCAGCGCCAAAATGTTTGAACAGGCCATTGATATTGATCGCGTGGCGCGGATCGACTTTGGCACTGGCGATAGCGGCTATAAATCGGCGTGGATGGATGATTGTGCGCCGCTTTATACGTTGGAGCTGTTCAACAAAAATCGTGTGAGTGCGATAGCCCGCGCGGTAATCGCCAAAGCCAAGGATGAATTGCGAGCCTTGCGTAGTCGCTAGCGAGATTGAATCCACACCGACCGTTCGTCCTGAGTAGTGGTTGAGGCCGAACGGCCGAAGAAGCGTATCGAAGGGCATCGGAGCGTCTCAGCTGCTTCGATACGGCACCCCGCCAAAGGCTCGGCACCCACTCAGCACGAACGACCTAGGTCAATTTAAGTCGAGAAAATCCTAACCCTCACCCGCAGACTCCCCGCCCACCGCAAGCCCGTGCCGCATCATCAGCGGCACCTGGCTCATCGCAAACAGGAAGGAGAGGATAGAGACCCCCCATACCTTTGCGGTCAGCCACTGGTCAAAATCCATCGTCGCCCGCATCGCTTCGTTGATGACGGCCATAGCGATGAAAAACAGGCCCCAGTTGCGCGATAATTTGAGCCACCCATCATCGCTCAGGCCATCATAGGCGGCCTGTAACAAATATTTGAGCAAGGGCTTGCCGCGCCACCACCCGCCCAAAAGCATGGCCGCAAAGCCCACGTAAATGACGGTCGGTTTGATCTGGATAAAACGCGCATCGTGGAAATAGAGGGTCAATGCACCAAAGCCGATCACCAGAATGGCGGACATCCACAGCATCGGTGAAATCTTTTTGAGCTTCCATTGCGACAGTGCCATGGCGATGATGATGGCGACCATGAATGCGCCCGTTGCCTTGATCGCGCCCGCCGTGGCGCCAAAGGCCCCGTCGCTTTTTGTCAGGCGAAAGGTGAGGAAAAACACCAGCAGCGGCCCGAAATCGATGGCAAAGGGCAACCAGGCGGGATGGGCAGGTGCGGCGGCATCTTTAACACCCGCCGCCTCAATTATGTCTTGCGGCAATTCTTCGCTCATGCCCGATCCCTCATGTCAGCCTTCCTGCTATGGCATCCGCCAGTTGCCGTGCGTCGAATGGGCGCAGATCGTCAATTTTTTCGCCCACCCCGATGGCATGAACCGGCAGGCCAAATTGCTCTGCCGCCGCGACCAGAACCCCGCCACGCGCGGTGCCATCAAGTTTGGTCATAACCAGTCCTGTCACGCCCGCCAGTTCGCGGAACGTTTCAATTTGCGTCAGGGTATTTTGCCCGGTTGTGGCATCGAGCACCAGCACAATATCATGCGGCGCAGCAGGGTTTATCCGCCCCAGCACGCGTTTGATCTTGGCCAGCTCGTCCATCAGCTCGCGCTTGTTGTGCAGCCTACCTGCGGTATCGACGATCAGCACGTCAATCCCCTGCGCCGTCGCTTGTTTGACCGCGTCGAACACCAGGCCAGCGGCATCACCGCCTTCTGGCCCGGTAACGATGGGCACACCGACGCGCTCGGCCCACACTTTCAGCTGACCGATCGCTGCCGCGCGAAATGTGTCACCCGCTGCCAGCATCACGCCATAATCCTGTTCGACAAACAGGTGCGCCAATTTGGCGATGGTCGTTGTTTTGCCCGATCCATTGACTCCAACCACAAGGATGATGTGCGGGCGCGGGAAGGCCGTGACTTCAATTGGCTTGGCTATGGGATCGAGCGCGGATGCGATTTCATCGGCAATCAATTGTCGCACCTGCTCCTCGCTGCCGTCCTCGGTGCGCGCCGAGCCAAGGCGTGCCCGAATGCGCGCGGCCATATGTGGCCCCAGGTCAGAAACGATCAGCGCGTCTTCGATCGCGTCGAGTGTCGCCATATCCAATTTGCCGCCGGTCAGCAGACCAGCCAGATTTTCTGACAGTCGGTCCGTGGTGCGGCGGAATCCGCCGATGAGCCGTTCTGACCATGTCGGGGAGGGGAGGGGATTATCGTTCATGCGGCCCTGTTGCCTATCCGGCAAAGATAATCCAGCCCCATCATCCGAAATTGTCCCAATCGGCTGTCCCTCGATAGATTTCCTGGGCGGGGCCGTGCATCGTCACTGGGCCGCGCCCCGGCCAATCGATCAACAAATCGCCGCCAGGCAAGCTGACGGTGATCGGGCCGACACAGCGCCGCGAACGGATGGCGCAGATAGCGGTTGCTATGGCGCCGGTTCCACAGGCGCGCGTCAGCCCCACGCCGCGTTCCCAAACCCGTAATGCTATGGAATTGCTCGACGTCACTGTCGCGATATTGACGTTGATCGCTTTGGGGAAAAGCGGATCATGCTCGATCATCGGGCCCAGCCGCTCAAGGTCAATCGCATCCGCATCCGCCACAAAAAACACGATATGCGGGTTTCCGACGTTGACCGCCATAGGGTCTGAAACATTGTCCCATCCCACCGGCATGGCCATTGTATCCATGGCATAAGCAAGCGGTATGTCAGCATAAGCGAACAGTGGTTCGGGAAAATCAACAGAAATCAGCCCGCCATTGCTGAACGCTTTTAGCGTGCCGCCCGCCGTCTCAATGCTGGCCGCGCCACCCAATAAATGTGCGACACAGCGCGTGGCATTACCACAAGCGGAAACCTCCATGCCATCGGCGTTCCAAATCCGCATGCGCACATCAGCTGTGGCGGAATGCTCGATCATGATGAGCTGATCGCATCCGATGCCGGTGTGGCGATCAGCGATGGCGCGCGCGCGCGCAGGCGGCATGGGCAAGGCATCTGTTCGCGCGTCGATTATGACAAAATCATTGCCCAATCCGTGCATTTTTATGAAGTTTCCGCGCATGCGCGTGGATGTAGTGGTGCGATGCTGGCTTGTCCACATCCACTCATGCCACAGGCCCTAAGTCACAAACGCATGCCCAGCGCCAAAAAAGCGGAGTTTAGAGTGATTTCAAGTGAAATGGAACATTTCACGACTCGTAAAATCACGGAAAAACAAAGGAAATCAGAGTCTGTTTCAATTCAATCAAAGTGAAACAGACTCTAGGGTCAGGACCCATTAATCGCACGGCTGAGGCGGCAATATGGCGAACAGATCGGGCCGAAATGCATGATGGGGATAGTATTGCTATCTTCAAGGGCATTTGGGTTCGAGGTGGAAGCCATATTGCCGTCCCCCATTTACTCAACATAGCGTAGGATTTGGCCAATTTCGCCCACTGCTGCGTCGGAAAGTTTTGAAATATCGACATATTCCTGCGCCTTTCCTTCTGGCATTGAACGAAATTGGCTCAAACCTCAGTTCGCGTGATTAATGGGTCCTGACCCTAGGCGGATTTTGCCGCGTCTTGTGTCGTTAATTGGTGGTGGCGGATAATGTCTTCCTGAGACATCGACTTGCTGAAATAATGGCCCTGGCCCACTGCGCAGGATAAGCCTTGCAATCGCTGGGCGATGTCAACACTTTCTATGCCTTCTGCAATCACTGGAATCCCCAATGATTGGCCGAGGTGAAGCACGGCTTCTGCGATAGCGGATAATCCAGGCTCATCCGCCATTTGCGTGACATATTCCCGATCGAGCTTGAGGCTGTCAAAGGGCAATTCGCGCAAGCTGGCAACCGAGGAATAACCGGTGCCAAAATCATCGAGTGAGATGCGAATGCCTTGATTACGCAGGCTGGTAAAGACAGCTTTGGCAAAAGGGACATTGTCGACAATCGCCGATTCTGTGAGCTCGATAATCAGCCGCTGTGAAGGGAAGCCGGTTTCGGTAAGCAGGTGCAATAGTTTTTGCGAGAACCAGGGGTCGCGTAACTGCAACGGCGAGACATTGACCGAAAGGCTCAAGCTTGCTGGCCACTGCACGGCATCGAGCATCGCCTTGCGGAATAATTGCGAGGCCATGGTCCCAATCAGCCCTGATGTTTCAGCCACCAGGATGAACTCGCTAGGGTGAACGACACCCAGTGTCACCGAATCCCATCGGGCCAGCATTTCATAACCAATGGTGTCGCCTGTCGACAGGTCGATCAAAGGCTCATAAACTGGGTAGATGTCATCATTGGTGATAGCCTGGCGCAATTCTCGTTCAACCAAATCGCTTTGGTTCAGTGCCGAGCTCATATCCTCGTTAAACCGCTCATATCGGCAACGACCAAGCTTTTTGGCGCTATACATGGCTGAATCGGCGTGGCGAAGCAGCGCATCTAGTGATTGATCAGCTTCGCTGGCCACGGCGCCGCCTATAGATGAACTGGTCGCCGCCATATTATTATCAATCGCGATGGGTTCTGCGAGGGCATGGGTCAAAATATTGCCGACATCATCCATCAGCGTGTCGCCAGCGCTTTTGGGCATCAAAATGGCAAATTCATCGCCACCAAGCCGCGCGACGATTGCGTCTGGCGGGCAGCATTCGACAATGCGCTGGCCCGTAACCAAAATAACCTGATCGCCGCTAGCATGGCCAAAAAGATCGTTGATGCTTTTGAACGAATCAATATCGATCACCAGCGCTGCAGGCACCAAACCCTGGTCGCGCCATGCCTTCATTTTCACAGCAGCCATTTCTGCGAAGGCGCGGCGATTGAGAAATCCGGTCAATGAATCGTGCATGGCCAGATAGCTGGCCTGTCGCTCTGCTTTGGCCCGCCGCTCAACCTCTGCGCGCAAATCGCGAAAGCGCCGCCAGCCAAATAGGATCAATGCGATGTTTAGCAGCAGTGTTGCGGTCACAGCCCCGCGGTTATTCCCGATAATGTCGGTGATACTGACCAGCGAGTTGAGCCAGGACGTGCCGGTTCCGACGAACAATAAAATTGCCGACAGCGTTATCCCGCCAATGACAAAATCCTGCTCTATGGCTGGAGTCGTTCCCTGCGTTGTCGCAGAAACTTTGGGATTATCCCGATACTTATCACCGGATAATTCAGTGTCTGTGTCCATTAGCATCGTGCTGGCCTCATGCTTTGCTCCGTGCATGATAGGCCGAAATCCTAACCACATGGTTAACAGCTCTTTCGCTTGCAAAAACCCATGCACTTGCAAAAGCGCAGACTACCGTCTAGTAAGCCCTGTTTGCAGCGCCATTGTTTGATGTTTTGCTGCGAATGGGTACACGCTGGCCAACGAATATTCGTTCGCCGGCGTTTTTCGCGTTTTGCCGGGGCTTTTTGCTCGGGTTTGCAGGGTAAGGACAAGGACATGTTCGATAGTTTGAGCGACCGTCTTGGCGATGTCTTTGCCCGGCTGCGCGGGCGCGGCGCTCTCAATGAAGGCGATGTGCGCGAAGCGATGCGCGAAATTCGTGTCGCCCTGCTCGAAGCGGACGTGGCTTTGCCCGTTGTGCGCAGCTTCATTGATCAGGTGACCGAGCTTGCCATCGGCCACAATGTCCTGAAATCGATTACACCGGGGCAACAGGTCGTCAAGATCGTGTCCGACGCGCTGACCGAAATGCTGGGGTCAACCACCAGCGATCTGTTGCTCGATGTTGTGCCGCCCGCGGTCATCATGATGGTCGGGCTACAGGGGTCGGGTAAGACCACGACCACCGCCAAACTCGCCAAGCGCCTGTCCGAAAAAGATCGCAAAAAGGTGTTGATGGCGTCACTCGACGTCAACCGTCCGGCGGCGCAGGAGCAGTTGGCGGTGCTGGGCACGCAGGTCGGCGTAGCGACGTTGCCAATTGTCGCCGGGCAACAGCCGGTCGACATTGCGCGGCGCGCGCTTCAGGCGGCCAAGCTTCAGGGCTTTGACGTGCTGATGCTCGACACTGCTGGTCGGCTCCACGTCGATGCGCAGTTGATGGAGGAAATGCGCGCCGTCGAGGCGGAGGCCAATCCGACCGAAACGCTGCTGGTTGTCGATGCACTGACCGGACAGGATGCGGTGCAGGTGGCGCAGCGTTTCTCCGATGACATTGCCTTGTCGGGCGTGGTCCTGACGCGAATGGATGGTGATGCGCGCGGCGGTGCGGCGCTGTCGATGCGCGCCGTGACAGGCAAACCGATCAAATTTGCCGGCACGGGCGAAAAACTCGACGCGATAGAGCCGTTTCACCCCGCCCGCGTGGCGCAACGCATCCTGGGCATGGGCGATGTTGTCAGCCTGGTTGAAAAGGCGGCGGAGACGATCCAGGTCGAAGAGGCCGAAAGGATGGCGGCGCGCGTCGCCAAGGGACAGTTCGACCTCAATGATCTGCGCGCGCAGCTCGGCCAGATGCGCCGGATGGGTGGGCTTGGCGCTATCGCGGGGATGATCCCCGGCCTCAAAAAGGCGCAGGCGGCGATGGCGGGCGGCGCGATGGACGAGCGCGTGTTGCTCCGCATGGATGCGATCATTACCTCGATGACCAAGGTTGAACGCACCCGGCCCGCGATCATCAACGCCAAGCGTAAAATCCGCATCGCCAAGGGGTCAGGCACCCAGGTGCAGGACGTCAACAAGCTTTTGAAAATGCATCAGGAAATGGAGGGCGCGATGAAGCGCCTCAAAAAAATGGGCGGACTTAAAGGGCTGGGTGCCATGCTGGGCCGGGGTGGCGGCTTGGGCGGCTTGATGGGCGGAGGCGGGCAGATGCCCGGCGGACCCCAAGGCGGGTTGCCAGGATTAGGCGGCGGCCCCGACGGAATGGGTGGCGGAATGGGTGGCCTGCCCCCCGAATTACAAAATCTACTCGGTAAAAAATGATGGCCCCAACAGATCGTCACCCTGAACTCGTTTCAGGGTCCATGGCGCAATTGCTCCATGGTGTGTTTGAAAATGGATGCTGAAACAAGTTCAGCATGACAATGGAAAAAGGAAAATATAATTATGGCAACTAGCATTCGTCTTTCGCGCGGTGGCTCGAAAAAGCGTCCTTATTATAAAATCGTCGTCGCCGATGCGCGCAGCCCGCGTGATGGTCGCTTTATCGAGCGTATCGGCAGCTATAACCCGCTGCTCGCCAAGGATAACCCTGAGCGTGTCAAGCTTGACGTTGAGCGTGCCAAACATTGGGTCAGCGTTGGCGCACAGCCTAGCGACCGTGTTGCCCGTTTTCTTGATGCGGCTGGTGTCAAAGAGCGTGCTGTGCGCAATAACCCCAAGAAGGGTGAGCCTGGTGCCAATGCCAAGGAACGTGCAGAGGAACGCGCAACCAAGGCCGCAGACGCCGCCGAGGCCGCCGCTGCACCAGCGCCTGAGCCCGTTGTTGAAGAGGTTGCGGCTGTCGTTGAAGAAGTCGTGGCTGAGGAAGTCGCCGTTGAGGCCGTAGCCGACGACGCACCTGCTGCGGAAGAAGTTGTCACCGAGGAAGCAGCCCCCGCCACCGAGGAAGCAGTCCCCGCCACCGAGGAAGCGCCCGTCGCTGAGGAAACTGGCGAAGAAAAGGCCGAGGGCTAAGCCTTGGCCGACAACACCGTCACGCTTGCCGCCGTTTCTGGCGCGCATGGCGTGACGGGTGAAGTTCGTCTCAAGCTGTTTGCAGAAAATCTGGACAGCTTGAAACGGTACAAAAGTTTCAATGACGGCGCGCTTACGGTCAAATCGCTGCGCCCCACAAAAGACGGCGCAATCGCGCGCTTTGCCGAGATCAACGAC
>JBEBJX010000009.1:0-45386 GCA_040079655.1 Sphingopyxis sp.
TGTATAAGAGACAGCCCCTAACCCCTCCCGCCTGCGGGAGGGGAACTGATCATGGAACACGCAACCCCCGCCTGGGCGATGCTCACCTATCTGATCGCAGGCGTTTGCTTCATCCTCGCGCTGCGTGGGCTGTCCTCGCCCTCCACGTCGCAACGCGGCAACCGTTTTGGCATGGCGGGGATGGCGATTGCCGTCATCACCACCTTTTATGTTCACATGCCGTGGAAGGTTGGGGATAATTACAATAGTTATGTCGGCCCGGATATCGATGCAATTTTGTGGATTGCCGGGGCCATCGCCATCGGCGCGGTGATCGGCATCGTCACTGCACGGCGGATCGCGATGACCGATATGCCGCAATTGGTCGCGGCGTTCCACAGCCTGGTCGGCATGGCGGCGGTGCTGGTGGCGGCGGCGGCGTTCCTCAACCCGCTGGCTTTCGGCATTGCGGGCGCGGACGGGGCGATATTTGCGCAAAGCCGCATCGAGATGGGGCTTGGCGTTGCCATTGGTGCGATCACCTTCTCCGGTTCGGTCATCGCCTTCCTCAAGCTGGCGGGCAAAATGTCGGGCGCGCCGATATTGCTGCCGATGCGCCATGTCATCAACCTTGGCACGCTGGCCGCGATTCTCGGCCTGATTGGCTACTTCACACAGGACCAGTCACCCTGGATATTCTGGACGATCACCGGCCTCGCCTTTGCCATCGGTTTCCTGCTGATTATCCCGATCGGCGGGGCGGACATGCCGGTCGTTGTGTCAATGCTCAACAGCTATTCGGGCTGGGCGGCGGCGGCGATGGGTTTTACGCTCCACAACAGCGCGATGATCATCACCGGCGCGCTGGTCGGAAGCTCGGGTGCGATTTTGAGCTACATCATGTGCCGGGCGATGAACCGCAGTTTCATTTCGGTCATCGCAGGCGGGTTTGGCGCGGTGGCGAGCACGGGCGCAGAGGCCAAGACCGATCGCCCGTGGAAACGTGGGAGCGCCGAGGACGCGGCCTATATGATGAAACAGGCCGACAGTGTCATCATCATCCCCGGATACGGCATGGCGGTGGCACAGGCACAGCATGCCCTTCGCGAAATGGCGGATATGCTGAAGAAAGAGGGGGTCAGCGTTAAATATGCGATCCACCCGGTCGCGGGGCGGATGCCCGGGCATATGAACGTGCTGCTCGCCGAAGCGAACGTCCCCTATGACGAAGTGTTCGAGCTGGAGGATATCAACAGCGAGTTTGCGCAAACCGATGTCGCGTTCATCATCGGTGCGAATGATGTCGTCAACCCGGCGGCCAAGACTGACAAGACATCGCCGATCTATGGCATGCCGGTGTTTGATGTCGACAAGGCCAAGACGGTGTTTTTCATCAAACGCTCAATGGGCGGGGTCGGTTATGCGGGCGTTGATAATGATGTATTTTATATGGATCAAACGATGATGCTGCTGTCCGATGCCAAAAAAATGTGCGAAGATATTGTCAAGGCAATGGCGCATTAATATGCGTAAACTTGGCCTGATTGGCGGCATCAGCTGGGCCGCGACCGAACGCTATTATGCGCTGATCAACCGCGAAATACAGCGCCGTGCCGGGCCCGTGTGCAGCGCGCCGCTGATCATCGACAGCCTGAATGCGTGCGACATGTCGCGCCTCACGACGGATGAGCAATGGGCGCACGCGACCCAGGTGTTGATTGCATCGGCGCGCACGCTGGAGGGGGCAGGGGCCACCGCGATCTTGATCTGTGCAACGTCGATGTACAAGGTGGTCGATCAGGTAAGGGCGGCAATTTCTATCCCTGTGTTGAGCATGATTGACCCCGTCGGCCTCGCCATGAAGGCGGATGGCATCAAGACGGCGGCGCTGTTGGGCACGCGTAATGTGATGAGCGAGCCCTGGTACCGCCAGCGCATCGTCCGCCACGGCGTCAGCCTCTATCCTGCGGAATCCGATGTCATCGATACGGTCGACCGCATCATTTATGACGAGTTGATGCGCGGGATCGTCAACAAGGCATCCGAGCGCGAGATGAAGACGCTGATCACCAAGTGGGACCAGCGCGACGTTGATGCAGTGGTGCTCGCCAATACCGAACTGAGCATGATCGTCGATATAGAGGCGAATGTGCTGCCGATTTATGACTCAACCACGCTCCATGCGATGGAGGGGGTGAGCTGGATATTGGGCGACGCGCCATAGGTTTTGCGCAACATCGGATTGCGCACCCTAATCGACGATGAACAGCCTTGCACCGCTATGTGTAGATGATCTGTGCGCGGCATCGCCAAAGTCTGACACCTGATAGCTCATGCCTGCACACAATTGGAAACGCCGCCCATCGCTCAGTTCGGTGTCGAGCACACCGTCGAGAACAAAGAGTATGTGCCCGCGATCACACCAGTGGTCCGCAAGATAGCCGGGCGTATAGTCGACCCGCCTAATGCGAATGTTGCCAATGGTGACCGTTCGCCACAAGGCCGTACCCGTTTCGCCCGGATGCTCTGATGGTTCGATACTATCCCAGTCGGTGGTTGTGAAAGCGAGTGGCGGAAGATTCATTTTATCTCATCTTACCCTAACTGACCCGCGCCCATTCCACCGTCCGGCAAAATATCGCAACACAGCCGCGCACGCGCAGCTGGTTGCCGTGTGGGGTAACGGTGGCGTTGAAATTGCGGCCATCTTGTGGGCTATAGCCAGGGCCGGTCCAAGTTGCGCCATCGCGGGTCAGGCCGCTGAACATCTGCAATCCCAAAATAGGGCGAGTGCGCAGGGCCGCGTTGGGGTTGTTGCCGTCGCGCGCTCTGGCCAATGTCGGATTCAACAGCTGCGTGATACTACCGCACATAGTGGCGCTGCGCACAGTGCACGGCGCTATGGTGACGATCGCATTATTATCGTCGGTGCGCCAACGCCCCCCAATCGGGCTGTTTGTCTGTGCCGAACCCGCTGTGGCAAGTGCGGTGGCGATGGTCAGGCTGGCAAGAATAAATCGGCGAAACATTCAATATTCTCCAATGATGGATAATGGCTTGGCAATAGCCCCCGGCGGTTGCACACTATGCGCATTAGGGAGAGTGAAATGAAGCACATATTAATCACCGCCGCCACAGCTTTGCTTTTTGCCAGCACGGCACAGGCACGCATCATTGAGGTTGTGGCGGGCGAGGGCGCGCAAACAAGGCTGCAGGAGGCGCTGATCGTCGCGGTGCCCGGCGATGTGGTGATGATTGGCGCCGGCACATTTGACCTCACCGACGGGCTCAGCCTCGATACCAATGGTGTGACGGTGCGCGGGTTGGGAATGGAGCAGACCATCCTCAATTTTGCGGGGCAGGTCGGCGCGGGCGAGGGGCTGCTGGTCACGGGCGACGATGTGGTGCTGCGCGATTTCACCGTCCGCGATACGCGCGGTGATGGTATCAAATCCAAGGCGGCGCATCGTATCGTTTACCTGAGCTTGCGCGTCGATTGGTCTGGGGTGCCGCGCGCCAGCAACGGCGCTTACGGCGTCTATCCTGTGGAAAGCGAGAATGTGCTGATTGATGGCGTCATCGTGCGCGGCGCATCGGACGCAGGAATATATGTCGGCCAGTCACGCAATATCATTGTTCGCGATTCGATGGCGGTGGAAAATGTTGCGGGGATCGAGATCGAGAATAGCTATGACGCCGATGTTCACGACAATGTGGCGACGGGCAATGCTGGCGGGATATTGGTGTTCGACCTGCCCGGCCTGCCACAACAGGGCGGGCATGCTGTTCGCGTGTTCGACAATATCATCGTCAATAATATGACGCCCAATTTCGCGCCTGCGGGCAATATCGTCGCCAATGTGCCGACAGGCAGCGGGGTGATTGTCATGGCCAACCGCGATGTCGAGATTTTTGACAATCTGTTTGAGGGCAATGGCACGTCGAACATCATGGTGACGGGCTATCGCTATGGCGCAGCGCCTGCGGGCTATAATCCGCTCCCCGTCCGCATCAGCGCGTTCGACAATATCCATGGCCGCACCGGGTTCCAGCCCGCATTGCCCGGCGGGGAACAGATGGCGGCGGCGTTTGGTGGGTCATTGCCGCCGGTGTTGTGGGATGGCGCGGGCGGCGACATCAGCATGTTGGATGGCGTTGCGGCGATGACACTCGGCCTGACTGACCTCAGCCAACCGCGCGAGGCCGCAAACCCCGCGCCAGTGGATTTAGGCACCGCCGTCACCTGGTCGCGCCTGCCCAAGGTGGTTTTGCCCGCGGCGATGGAAGCAGCGGCGAGGGTGCCATGAGGCAGGTATTGGCTATCATCGCGGCGCTGGTGGTTGCGGCCATTTCGCTGGGAACGCGTGATGTTGCGCGGGTCAACGATGCCGCGATTACGGTGGATGCGCTGCCGCCGCTGCTCTCGGACTATGGTTTTTTTGATGGATCGGCCGCGCGTCCAACCAGCCTATTGATGCCTTATTCGCTGAACACGCCGCTGTTTACAGATTATGCGGTCAAGACGCGGTTCATCTATGTTCCGGAAGGCCTCGCGCCTGTCACGGATGGTGATGGTCGCATGGTCTTTCCGGTCGGTGCGGCGATCATCAAAAACTTCGCCTTTCGTCAGAGCGATGGGAGCTCGCACACTATAGAAACGCGCGTGCTGCTTCACCGCACATCGGGTTGGGTCGCGCTGCCCTATATCTGGCGCGCCGACGGCTCGGACGCTGACCTCAGGCTGGCGGGTGGCCGGACACGGATAACGTTGGTCGATGATGCGGGAGCCGCGCGCTCGATCAGTTACGCCGTGCCCAACCGCAACCAGTGCCGCACCTGTCACCAGCGCGACGAGGCGGTGGTGCCGATCGGGCCGACAGTTAGAAATATGAATGTGGACAGCAGCTTTCGCCTTGCCTTCGGTAGCAATGTCGATTTGCGCAGGCTGGCCCCGTTTCCGCGTTGGGACGACCCCGATGCGCCATTGAATGATCGCGCGCGCGCCTATCTCGATGTCAATTGCGCGCATTGCCACAATCCGCACGGCAGCGCGTCGAACAGCGGGCTGTTCCTCGAATATGAGCGGCCCTTTGGCATGGCGGTGGGGATGTGGAAACGTCCTGTTGCGGCGGGGCGCGGCAGCGGCGACATGGATTACGACATCGTGCCGGGCGATCCGGCGCGCTCGATCTTGCTTTATCGCATGCGCTCGACCGACCCTGGAGTCGCCATGCCTGAGCTGGGCCGCAGCCTGGTGCATGACGAGGGTGCAGCCTTGATCGAACAATGGATTGCGGCCATGCCCCGCTCAACGCCACCAACCGGAGCTACGCCGTGACCGAAAAAATTTCGACCGAACCGATATTGCACGATTATTTCCGTTCCTCGGCCAGTTACCGTGTGCGGATCGCGCTCAATCTCAAGGGAATTGATTATCGCGCGGTGCCGACCAGCCTGCTTACTGGCGATCAGCGCTCAGATGCCTATCTCGCGCTCAATCCACAAGGGTTTGTGCCGAGCCTTGAGGTTGACGGGATGGTGCTGACACAAAGCTATGCGATCATTGACTGGATTGATCACACCTATGCCGAACCAAAGCTCATTCCCGATGAGCCGGTGGCGCGCGCCGCCGCGCTGGCGATGGCCATGCTCGTGGCATGTGACATTCACCCGCTCAACAATTTGCGCGTGTTGAAATACCTGACCGTCGACCTGGGCCTGCGCGATGATATCCGCGATCGCTGGTATCGCCATTGGGTGGCCGAAGGCTTTGCCGCGCTAGAGGCGATGGCGGCCGGGTCTGGGCCATTTCTTGGCGGCGATGCGCCGAACATCGCCGATATATTCCTGGTGCCGCAAATGGCCAATGCACGGCGTTTTGATGTGCCGCTTGGCGACTATCCAACGCTGGTGGCGTGCGATGCGAATGCGGTGGCTTTGGAAGCTTTCGCCGCTGCTGCGCCAGATCGTGTCAAACCGGCGGATTGAAAGATAGTGCAAAGCCTCGTCCTATCCGATTTTGTGCCCTATCAATTGTCGGTGGCATCAAATGCAGTCAGTGACCTGATCGCGCGCAAATATCAGGCGCGTTTTGGCCTGAAGATTCCTGAATGGCGGTTGATGGCGGTGCTGGGACAAGGCGAAGCGATGAGCCAGCGCGCGCTGGTCCTTGCCACGCGGATGGATAAGGTAACAGTTAGCCGCGCGGCGGCGGCGCTGGGCGAAAGGGGGCTGATTGTTCGTGCCGCGAGCGCCAAAGACGGCCGTTCGCACAGCCTGTCGCTCAGCGAGGCTGGGCAGGCATTGTTTCAGGAGATCGCGCCGGCCGCGCTGGTGATGGAACAGGCGGTGCTCGGCTGCCTGTCGCTTGATGAGCGGCTTGCGCTGACGAAAATGCTTCTACGCCTGAGAGATTCGGCGGATCGGTTTGGGTGAGCCGCTTGCTCTTGGCGTGGCAGTGCGTTATATAGTTGCAATTGCAACCAATTGAGCGGGAGCCGTGCACATGGCCGATATTTACGATAATCCTCTGGGACTTGATGGCTTTGAATTCATTGAGTTTTGTGCGGCGGAGCGCGGTATCTTGGAACCTGCCTTCGCTGCAATGGGTTTTGCGCATGTTGCGCATCACCGCTCGAAAGATGTCGATTTGTGGCGGCAGGGCGAGATTAACCTGATCGCCAATTACGAACCGCGCAGCCACGCGGCGTTTTTTGCGGCTGAACATGGCGCGTCAGCCTGCGGGATGGCCTTTCGCGTGGCCAATGCGGCGCAGGCCTATTCGCAAGCGATAGCGCGCGGGGCTGAGCCGATCGAAGGAGCGACCGGACCGATGGAGCTGCGTATCCCCGCGATACGCGGCATTGGCGGCGCGCTGATCTACCTTATCGATCGTTTTGCGACGCTCGATAACCCCGATGCACTGTCGATCTATGACATCGACTTTGACTATCTGGAGGGTGTCGAGCGCTATCCCGTCGGCTGTGGTTTCCGCCTGATCGACCATTTGACGCACAATGTTTATGGCGGGCGGATGGACTATTGGGCGCGCTTTTACGAGCGTATCTTTAATTTCCGCGAAATCCGCTATTTCGATATCAAGGGCGAATATACTGGCCTGACGTCCAAGGCGATGACCGCGCCCGACGGCAAAATCCGCATCCCGCTCAACGAAGAGGGCAAGGCGGGTGGCGGCCAGATTGAGGAATATCTGCGCGCCTATAATGGCGAGGGGATTCAGCATATCGCCTTCATCTGTGATGACCTTCCTGCGTGCTGGGATCGGTTGAAAGCGCTCGGCACGCCGTTCATGACCGCGCCGAGCGCCACCTATTACGAGATGCTGGAGGAACGATTGCCCGGCCACGGCGAGCCGGTGGACGCGCTGCAATCGCGCGGGATCTTGCTCGATGGTTCAACAGAATCGGGCGACCCGCGCCTGTTGCTCCAGATATTCTCCGAAACGATGATCGGGCCAGTGTTTTTCGAGTTCATCCAGCGCAAACGCGACGAAGGCTTTGGCGAGGGCAATTTCACCGCTTTGTTCCAATCGATGGAGCGCGATCAATTGCGTCGGGGTGTGCTGGAGGCCGCATCATGACCACGCCCATCGCATTGCAACGCATCCACCATGTTGCCTATCGCTGCCGCGATGCAAAACAGACGGTAGACTGGTATGGCCGCGTGCTGGGCATGGCCTATACCACTGCCTTTGCAGAGGATTATGTGCCATCGACGGGGGAATATGACCCCTATATGCATGTGTTCCTTGATGCGGGGGGTGGCAATGTCCTCGCCTTTTTTGAACTGCCCAACCAGCCAGAAATGGGCCGTGATGAAAAAACCCCGGCCTGGGTGCAGCATCTGGCGTTCGAGGTTGCCGATGTCGACGCGCTGATGACGGCCAAGGCGCATATCGAGGGACTGGGCATCGATGTGGTTGGCCCGACCTATCACGGTATTTTTCGCTCGATCTATTTCTTTGACCCCAATGGCCACAGGTTAGAACTTGCTTGCAACATCGGCACAGATGCGCAGTATGCGGAACTGGCGCGCGTCGCGCCGCTGATGTTGGCGGAGTGGGATGAGACCAAAAAAGCACCGCGCCACGCCGATTGGTTGCATATGGAGCCGACCGCCGAGTGATTTCGAGTTTGATGGAACATCAAACGGCTCGGAAATCGCGGCAGAGGGAGCCGAGTGATTTCGAGTTTGATGGAACATCAAACGGCTCGGAAATCGCGGCAGAGGGAGCCGAGTGATTTCGAGCGAGGCTGGCGGCCGCGCGACCTGGAAGTCACGGTAAAGGGAAATATTGCATGAAACTTGCTAGCTTGAAATCAGGCCGCGATGGGCGCTTGGTTGTGGTGTCAGATGACCTCGCCTGGTGTGCAGATGCGGTGCATGTCGCACCAACAATGCAGGCCGCGCTCGACAATTGGGCCGATGCGGAGCCGCGCCTTCGCGCGCTTGCCACCGATTTGGCGCATGAAGTAATACCGATGATGCGTTTTCACGAACGCGAAGCAGCGGCGCCGTTACCCCGCGCCTATCAATGGGCCGACGGCAGCGCCTATGTTAATCATGTGTCGCTGGTTCGCCAGGCGCGCGGCGCCGAAATGCCCGACAGTTTTTGGCATGATCCGCTCATGTATCAAGGCGGTAGCGATGGCTTTCTTGGCCCGCGCGACGCAATCCCTCTTGGCGATGTGGCCTGGGGCTGTGACATGGAGGCCGAGGTTGTTGTCATCACCGGCGATGTGCCGATGGGGGTGAGCGCCGATGATGCGCGCGGCTATATTCTGCTCGTCGGCCTGACCAATGATGTGTCGCTACGCGGCCTCATTCCTAGTGAGCTGGCCAAAGGACTTGGATTTTTCCAATCCAAGCCGGCGAGCGCATTTTCGCCCGTTTTCGTGACGCCAGATGTGCTGGGAGATCGATGGCACGGCGCAAAGCTGCATGGCGCGCTGTGTGTTGACCTCAATGGCGAGCCGCTGGGCCGCGCCGATGCGGGTGTTGATATGACATTCGATTTCGGGCAGTTGATTGCCCATGCGGCCAAGACGCGCAAACTGTGTGCGGGAACAATCATCGGCTCTGGCACCGTTTCCAACCGTGACAGCGATGGCGGCCCGGGCAAGCCGATCCGCGACGGCGGGCATGGCTATAGCTGCCTTGCTGAAGTGCGGACGATTGAGACCATTGTCACTGGTGCACCAACCACCCCCTTTATGAAAGCGGGTGATAGTGTGCGGATATGGATGGAGGACGCGCACCACCACCCGATCTTTGGTGTCATTGAACAGGTGGTGGTGGAGCCGTAAAAGTCGACGCTATTATTTAACCAGCGCATCCTTGATGTCGCAGGCCGCTGGGCCAAGAATGACGATGAACAACACCGGCAGAATGAACAAGATCAGCGGCACGGTCATGATCGCGGGTAGACGCGCGGCTTTTTCTTCGGCGCGCATCATCCGCTCGTTGCGGAACTCTGCACCCAGAACGCGCAACGCCGAAGCAAGCGGCGTGCCGTATTTTTCGGTTTGGATCAGCGTTGTGACAACGCCTCGCACGGCCTCAAGGTTGACGCGATAGGATAGGTTTTCCAACGCCTGTCGCCGCTCGGTGAGGAAGCTCAGCTCAATCGAGGTAAGGGCAAATTCTTCGCCAAGGTCGGGATAGGCTTTGCCAAGTTCGCGGCTGACGCGGGCAAAGGCCGAGTCCACCGTCAAACCCGCTTCGGCGCAAATAACGATAAGGTCGAGCGCATCGGGCAGGCCCTTGCGGATGCCATCGGTGCGTTTTGTGCGCTTGTTATTTACCCAAAGATCGGGCGCCTTATAGGCGAGCAACAGCGGCACGGCAAAACCACCAAATTTTTTGAGCGGCGACCAGGCTGGGAAAAAATCGATGCCATAGATGAGAAAGGCCATGATGCTACCGATGATGATCGGCAATACCATGCGCGCAAAAATGATCGTGACCGCCACATCTTTTGATCGGATACCAGCCTGTGCCAGGCGTTGTTGCACGTCTTTGACTTGGTCGTCCTGCAACACTTTGAGCGAGGACAGCATGCCGCGCATCCGGTTGGTCGTAACATTTTTCTTGACCAGCTTTGCGCGCCGCTTGGCGGTGGATGCGACGATACCCGCCTTGAGCTGTTCGCGTCGTTCGTTGAGCGATTTGACGCGGCGCAACATGGGGTTGCGCACCGTTGCCGCCGCATAAATGGCGATCAGAACAGCGACAACGCCGATGGCAGCCAACACGGTGCTGACCATTACAACGTCAACACCCATCACCATATATGGCTGGGCAGCGCCTGCTGCTGATACTGCGATTAATGTGCTGAATGCCATGTCATCAAATCTCGAAATTGACCATTTTGGCCATTATGAAAACGCCCATGCTCATCCAGCATAAACCGCCCAGACCCGTTATCATCACGCGCTGGTCATAAAGCGGCCCATTCCATGGGAAAAATGCGGCAGTATAGTCTGGGTTCATCACCGTCACCATGATGAAGACGAGGAAAGGCAGGGCGCCAACAATCCACGCCGAAGCCTTGGCCTCGGACGACATGGCCTTGATCTTGAGCTTCATTTGCGCGCGTTTGCGCAAAACTTCGGATAGATTTGCCAGTGTTTCCGCCAAATTACCGCCGGTTTCGCGCTGAATCGCCAATGTTATGCAAAAGAACTGAAACTCTGCCGTGCCCAGCGTATCGGCGCTGTCCTGCAACGCCTGCTCCATCGATTTACCGATGCGGATGCGCTCAATAACCTGACGGAACTCAACACCAACCGGGCCCGGCACCTCGGTGCTGACGGCTTGCAATGTTTCGGCGATAGGCAAGCCAGACCGCAGGCCGCGCACCAGCAAGTCAATCGCATCGGGGAAACGTGCGTTAAATAACCGAACACGCTTGGCGATCATTTTACCCACAATCATGTGCGGCAAGCCCATGCCGACAAATATGCCAGCAAGGATGGCAAAAAGGAATGGTGCGCCCAGAAGCATGAGGAGTAGGCCCAAAACGGCGCTCGCGCTAACGCAGATCGTCATATAGCGCGACAATGTCCATTTTTTGCCGGTTCGCCTAAGCCGCAGCGCCAGTTTTTCTGGGTTTGGCAACATTTTTGCCAGCCCCAGATCCTGAGAGGGTAGCCGCGATGCGATGGTTTTACGCATCTGTGCCGCCAAAGCCGCCTCATTTGATGGGATCAGCCGGTCACGTAATGCTGTGACGCGCCGTTTGAGTGCTTTTTCAGGGTCTGGCCCAGCAAAAGCAAGCAACAGCAAGGCCATCACCGCCAAAAAGGCACCTGCGATCAAGATGAATGTCATGTCCATAATTGGCTAGGTTTCCTGCGGAGGTTGTTGCGTCTTAACTCTTGTTCTTTTTGGACAATAAGCTGCCGACATTCCCGATTTTCCCAAACAAGCTACCGGATTTTGCAGAAGAGTCCGCATTGCCTGATTTTGCTACGCCATCATTCTCTTCATCGTCTTCGGCTGCGCTCAGAACCAATTGGCACAAGCGGTTGAATGGCCCTGCCAATTTGGTTCCACGTGCTGTTTCGGCAAGGCAATTGCCCAATTTGGCAGATTTAATCGCAAGTTTCAGGTCCGCCGGGATGACGATGTCAATCGGCCGCTCGATTGAGGATTCAAAATCCTTGCGCGAGATTTCGCTGCCACTGGTCGGAACTTTATTGGCAACTAGGATGACACGCGCACCAGGGCAGGTCGATTTGAACCCAGCCAGCAGCCGTATGGCATCACGCGCCGAAGCCAGTGTCAATTCGGTGACGAGCACCACGGTCTGCACATCATTGAGCAAGTGCGGGTAGGTGATCATCATATTGCGAGGCAAATCGATAACCGTCGATTCAAACGCAATGGTGATTTCTTCGCGTAGGTGAAAAAATGTGCCGCCATCGCTCAGCAATGGCTGATTGATCGGCGCTTCGGCCGACAATATGGCCAGATTATCATTGGCACGCACCATCGCCCGTTCGATGAACAACCCATCGATGCGCGAAGGGTTGTCAATCGCATCGATCAACCCGCGGCCAGGCTCGAGATCAAGCGTGAGGGCGCCGGTGCCGAAATGAACATCCAGATCGAGCAGCGCTGATTTCCGCTTGGATTGAGCCCCAAATAACCAAGCCAAAGATGTGGCGATAGTTGAGGCGCCAACACCGCCGCGTGTGCCGATTACAGCCGTCAGAGTGCGCGTCTGCTTGTCGACTGGCTCGGCCAACCGCGGCGCATTCAACATTGCCTGCGCATTCATCAGCACATCGCGCAACTGCTCTGGAAACACAGGTTTCAACAGATAGTCATGAATGCCGCTGGCAACCAAATCGCGGAACAAGCGCACGTCATTGACCTGCCCCATTGCAATAACAATGGTGCCGGGCTCGCACACTTCGGCCAGGCCGTTGATGTCGTTGATCGGGTCGCTCGATTCGGACAGGTCAACCAGCAATATGTTGGGGCTGGCGGAAATGGAAAGCGATTGCACAGCATTGCGCAGCCCGCCTTTATGGACGTTTTCAACCATCCACCCCATGTCGGTGACAATGGATTTGATCGTATCCGAAGTATCGTCATCGCATAAATAGGCGGAGAAACTGTCGCGGGTCTGCTGACCCATGCGGAACGGAGCGTTCATTGTCCACCTCCTGAAGATCCGCCTTGTGTGCTGCTGCCGCCAAGGCCGGCTGCACCAGTGGGGGTGGCGGCACGATAAGTCGTAATTGCGCGTGTCGCGGTGTTCGGGTCGTTACCGGCACCGGCCTGACCGCTAACAAGGTCAGTCGGGTCGGCGACCATCGCGGCGAGGTTGGCGTTGCTGGCGCAACCATAATTGGCCGAAGTGCCATTGTTGAAATTGGCCGCCATGCGCTGGCTCCAATCGGGGCAACCGGGCACATGCGCGGTAGAGCGTGTGATAACCACACGAACACTGCCAGGGGCGATAACCCCGTTGGTGAGCGGTGCATGATCGTTCAGCAACAACCCTTTTCGGGCTATCAGCATGGCAACGCCATCGCGGGCAGAGCGAGCGTTGAATGCGCCGCTGTCATCAACCGAAATTGTGTCGCCATAGGCCACTTCCATGGCATCGAGCCAATCGGAGACGCGGCGCATCTCAACCGGACCAAGCACGCCATTGGGCGCCTCGACGTCCAGAGCATAATTGGCCACGCGAACAATCGGTTGATGGACCGATTCCAGGCTGCGATTTCTCGAGCCAGCGGTTCCACCGCCCATGCAGCCCGTCAATGTGGCGCCTATTACGAGGGCGGTTAGTGGGATACTGAAGCGCATTTGTGCCATCCTTCTATCCAATCAATTCGGGCTGTAGCTAAAGCCGGGGGCAACAGCTGCTGCTGCGTCACGGCCATTGCGGCGGTTGCGGTTGTCGCCATTGGTGTTGTTTGCCTGTGGCGCAGTGGCTGGTGCGGCCGGCGAGCCGCCTACACCAGGGCTGGTGGGCGCACCCACTGAGGACGCTTCGAGTGTCGGCATCGGCCGTTCGCCGCCTGTTTGCCCATCGGCAATGCCGCCCAGCAGGCGCTGAGCCATGGTGGCATTTTGCAGCGCATCGGTGGGCAGGCGAATGTCGCTCGCATTCACTGGACGCACCAGATAGGGAGTGACGACGATGACCAGTTCAGTGTCACCGCGACGGAAATTATCCGACCGGAACAAATTGCCGAGAATTGGCACATCACCAAGGCCGGGTGTCGAATCAATCGCGCTGATCGAACGATTGCTCATCAGTCCTGCGATCATGAAGCTTTCGCCAGACCCCAGCTCGACCGTAGTCTCGGCGCGGCGGATGCTGAGCGCCGGAACCTCGATACCATTGAGGCGGATAGCCCCTTCGGTGGAGAGTTCCGACACTTCGGGGCGGACGCGCAGCGAGATGCGGCCATCGGACAGCACCGTTGGCGTATAGGCCAGGCTGACACCGAATTTGCGATATTGGATGGTGATCGACCCCGTAGCCGGATCTGGAACCGGGATGGGATATTCACCACCCGCTAGGAAATCGGCTGTTTCGCCCGATACAGTCGTCAGGTTGGGCTGTGCCAAAGTCGCGACCATGCCCGAACGTTCGCCAAGATCGAGAGCGCCGAGCAAGTCGAGCCCAAACATGCGCCCCCCCAATGCCAATGTCGTTGCACTGGCCAGCGGGTTGATCGTAAACGCTTGGGCAATCTGTGCAGGGTTGGAGATAGTGGCCCCAGTGTATGGGTCGTAAAACTGGACACGGCCGTCAGGTAAAGTGCGCTGCAATAAGCGACTGGTATCATTGGTAATCGAGCCAATGTTGCGACCACGGAAAACCCCGCCAGTGAGGGCGTTGCCGCCCGTATCGCGGCTGAGCAAATTACCACCGATTTCGCGCACCAGGCTGCGGTTAACCTCGGCAATCCGCACTTGCAGATTGACCTGTAGCGGCGTCGCGGTTTGGAGGCGGCTAAGCACGCGTGTGCCCTCGCCAACAAAGGCGGTGACAAGGCGATCGGCCTCGGCGGCGTCTTCGGGTGCGGCAACGGTGCCGGTCAACAGTACGATACCGTTCATGGTTGTCACAGTGACATGCGCATCAGGCATGGCGAGCGTCAGCATCTGATCGATGGTCTCGATATTATTGCCGACGCGGGTGACGACCGAATAGACAACCCGGCCCGAAGCATCGGTGGCATAGACGCTGGTTTCGCCAGGTGCCTTGCCGAATACATAAAGCTGTGTCGATGAACGGACCTGGACATCAGCCACAGCCTGATTGGCGACAAAGACATCGACCATCGGTGCGGGCAAGTTGATCAGGCGGCCACGGCCAACCGACAACAACAGATCGTCGCGCTCGGTTTGCTGGCCAGGAGCCGCAAATATTGCGGTTGGTGTCGCGGCGATGGCGACGATGGATAGGCTCATCGCCATCACACCGTTACGCAACGAGTGGCGCAGAGAATTGCGGTTTTTCATGTGCTTACCTTCCAACCGGAACGATAGTGACCTGGTCGCCGCGAACGACGCGGACGCTTGGGCCAGTGACAACGGGAGCTGCAGGAACATTCGCTTGCGGGCCGCCAGCATTGCCGCCACCACCGCCGCCGTTATCGGCGCTGCGTTGGCGCGGCACTGTGCGGCGTTGATAGCGCGAAACATCACCGCCTGTGACGCCTGTGACGCCAAGGTCGGATGGGCGGGTAGCCGAGCGAGCGAGCAATCGTGTTTCGCCGGCCCTGTCGCCATCACGGGCAACATTGACTGCGCCCGACGCGATGGCTTCGTCCAATTCGGCCTGGCTGTCGGCCAGCGAGCGCAAGGCCAGTGACAATGTGCCAACCGAGCGAGCGACCGCAATCTTTTCAGCGATACGCGGCGTGACTTCGATAGTAACGGTCGAATAGACGGCAGGTGTTGAATTGCCATTTTCGTCGGTAGGCGCTGTGCGCTGATCAACCGCGAGAACACGCAGATTGTGGACAATGGTTTCGGTCGTGCGAAGCGCAGTGTCCTCACCCTCAATCGTCTGGGTCAGCATCATGTCAACGCGATCGCCCGGGAAGACAAAGCCAGCGACCCCCTGTTCGGCCGAGAGCGGAACAGTGATTGCGCGCATTCCCGCGCCAAGAGCGGCGGCAAGGAAACCGCGATCCTGCGGGTTAACCAGCGAACCCTTTGTAACGGGAGAGCCCGATGTCAGGGCGATACGAACAACCGAGCCGACCAGCGCCTCGGTATTTGCCGCGCCTTCCATATAATATTGGTCAGGACGCACCAGACCCTCGGGCCATGCCTGAAAACGCAGCGCGTCTGCGGTCAATATTGTCCCAACGGGTAATGATCGCGTGGCGACCATGACCTTTGGCCCTGTGACCGATGGTGCGGCGGCTGCGCGCGCTTGTGGTGTGCTTGATCCGCGCATCATTGTGTTGACGCCAAAGGCAGCCCCCAATGCGACGATCATAGCTCCGATGATCAGGAAGACCTTTTTCATATCCATGACTGTGTTGCCTCCTCGTCCGGAAAATCCGGGCGGCTTTCATTCAAGTTGATGGGATAGCTGGAAAATGGTTAATAAATTGTTGGTGAAGCGCCCAAAAACCCGCGATCGCTATCGCAACACCATAGGGCACTTCAGGAGTGGCCGTTGATTTGCTCAATTTCTGGCGGATTAACATGGCCGCTGCGATTACCCCTCCAGCCAGTGCCATGACCATCAACAGCGACAATATCAGGCGAACATCGATCGATAGCGCCAGTGCGCCGATCATCTTGACGTCACCGCCGCCAATGCCGCCTATCGCAAACAATGCTGCAAAGGCAGCGAATATGGCCAATGCTGCGCCTATCTGCCAGGCTATGTCGGGCCATAGGTCCAGCCCCTGTGCCCACCAGGCCAGCGGGGCGACCAAGGCAATCATGAGATTGAGCCAATTGGGAATGATGCGGCTTTTCAGGTCAAACCCGGCCGCAATCGCCAACATAATCGTCAACAAAATAGCGCAATATAGTGTTGAAGTTCCCCAAAGCATGAACAAGCTCTAGACGAACACCCTTACCAAACCGTAACGAACGACAATGGCATCAGAATCGACACTCTCTTCGCGGCGCACTTTCCCTGACGGGGCGCATATCCTATTTCGCAAGGGCGCTGATGGCTGGCCATTGCGTTCTGTCGCTTGGGCCGAGCCGGATGGCCCGCCGCGCGGTTCAATCTTGTTTCTTGGCGGACGCGGAGATCATTTCGAGAAATATCTGGAGAGTTTTGCCGATTGGCGTGCGCGCGGCTGGCAAGTGGAAAGCGTCGATTGGCGCGGACAGGGCGGTTCTGGCCGTTTGAGCGGCAACCCTCATGTCGGCCATTGCAACAGCTTTGGGCAGTGGATCGACGATATCGCCGGATATGCCGCCGAATGGCAAGCGCGCACCGCTGGCCCTCATATCATCATCGGTCATAGCATGGGTGGGCACCTTGTTTTGCGCGCTTTGGCAGAGCGGCGCATTGCGCCCGATGCGGCGGTGCTCATCGCACCAATGCTGGGTTTTACCGCGCCCTATCCCGACAGCGTTGGCCACTGGATTGCGCGGATGATGTGCCGTATCGGCGATCCTGCCCGGGCGGCGTGGCAAATAAGCGAGAAGCCGGGCAGCAAGATCAGCCTGCGCCAAATGTTGCTGACCCATGATGATGATCGCTATGCCGACGAGCTGTGGTGGCGCGCCAAAGATCCCACGCTCGAGCTTGGGCCAGCCAGCTGGCGGTGGGTCGAGCAGGCCTATGCCTCGTTCCATCACCTGGGCCAGCCAGAGCTGCTTGAGCGCGTCACCACGCCGGTTCTGGTGCTCATCGCCTCGGCGGATAAGCTGGTGAATCCCGCCGCTGCACAGCGACTTGTCG
The DNA here is from genome assembly GCA_040079655.1 of Sphingopyxis sp. Lineage (GTDB taxonomy): Bacteria > Pseudomonadota > Alphaproteobacteria > Sphingomonadales > Sphingomonadaceae > Sphingopyxis. Next base: position 17,417 of record JBEBJX010000009.1, read on the forward strand.
CACGCTTGCCGCATGCTCAAAGCTATGTTTATGGGCGCGAGGCTGCGCATGAACTGCTGCGTGAAGTTGATGCGGTGCGCGATACTGTTTTGACACGCATTGAAGCTTTCCTTGATGAACGGGCGTCCTTGTCATGACCTACTATGATGTAGCCATTATTGGATCCGGTATCGCTGGCGCGGGCCTGGCAGCCGAAATAGCGCCGCATTGTTCGGTGCTGATACTGGAGGGGGAGGACCAGCCAGGCTATCATTCCACGGGGCGCTCGGCCGCCTATTGGAGCGAAAGCTATGGCGGCCCTGCTATTCAGCCATTGTCCAGCGCATCTGGGCATGTGTTGCGCGCAAGCGGGTTTCTGGACCCGCTTGGCGCGTTGCAAATTGGCCGTGCCGATGATCGGGCAACGATGGACGCCTATGTCGCGCGATATGCCGATTGCGGCGTGACGATGAACGCGGTCGACCCGCATACCCATATCCCGGGACTTCGTGATGATTGGGTGCTTGGACTGCATGAGCCATCATCATCGTCAATTGATGTTGGCGGCGTTCATGGGCTTGCGCTTGCGACCGCCAAACGCGCCGGGGCGGTGCTGACCACAAGGGCGCGGGTGGTGGCGGCGCATCGTGCGGGCAATGATTGGGTGATTGAGACGAGCGCGGGTATTTTCCGCGCTGGTATATTGGTCAACGCCGCCGGTGCCTGGGCAGATCAGGCGGCGCAAATGGCGGGGGTAAAGCCCATCGGCATCACGCCCTATCGGCGCACTGTGGTGCAATTGCGCACCGAACCCGAAGTTCCGCATGGGATACCCCATGTCTCTGATTTTGATGGGACATTTTATTTCAAACCCGAAGCGGGCGGCAAATTATGGCTGAGTCCGCACGACGAAACGCCGGTCGAGCCGCATGATGTTGCGCCAGAGGAACTGGACGTTGCCATCGCCATTGACCGGTTTGAAGCGGTCGTCGATTGGCGGGTCGCGGGCCTGGAGCGGCGCTGGGCGGGCCTGCGCAGCTTTGCGCCCGACCGCTTGCCCGTTTATGGCTTTGCGGTTGATTGCCCCAGCTATTTCTGGTGCGTTGGCCAGGGCGGCTTTGGCATTCAGACAGCCCCCGCCGCATCGGCCGTGGCGGCGGCGTTATTGTTGAACCACGCGCCCGCAGATTTTGTGTCGCATATTGACCCTGCGCATTATCGCGCCGATCGATTCAAAGGGTAGTTGCCTTTGGCGCAAACTGTGGCAAACCTCACGATGTTACCGAATCATAATTGAGGGATCGAAGGCATGGCGCATTATTTTGAAATCAAGAAAAGCGAGAAGAACGGCGAATATCGCGCCTATTTCAAGTATAACAGCGAGACCATTTTCTGGACCGAAGGCTATAGCTCAAAGGCAAGCGCCGAAAACGCGATTGCCTCGATCAAGAAAAATGGCCCAGGTGCGCCGACCAAAGAGGATTAGTCGCGCGGCGCCATGGCTAGCGCTGAGCCATAGCTAGCGCGGCATCGCTGGCTAATTGATCTGCGCGTTCATTGTCGGCATCGCCGGCATGCCCCTTGACCCATTGCCAATCGATGGAATGGCGCTGGGCTGCGGCGTCCAGCGCTTGCCACAAATCGGCGTTGGCTACGGGCTTTTTGGCGGCGGTGCGCCAGCCATTGCGTTTCCAGGCATGGATCCATTTGGTGATGCCATCGCGCACATAGATGCTGTCGGTGGTCAGGGTGACGCGGCATGGGCGCGTCAGAGCTTCCAATCCTTTGATTGCGGCCATCAATTCCATACGGTTATTGGTTGTCAGCTGCTCGCCGCCTGAGATTTCCTTTTCGCGCGCATCCATGCGGATAATGCCGCCCCAGCCGCCAGGCCCGGGGTTACCCTTGCACGCGCCATCGGTGGCAATTTTGACACGGGGCAGGCTGTAGTGCTGATCACTCATAACCAAATATCTCACGCGGATTGGCGGACTGATAGGCATGCAGGCGGCGCAAATAGGGCAGCGGGTCTTTGCGGGTTACCAGTGCATCGGCGGGTGTTTCGATCCAGTCGAGTGCGCGCGTCAACAAAAATCGCAGGCTGGCTCCGCGCGCCAATATCGGCAGTGCATCGCGCTCATCTGCTGAAAGTGGGCGAACAGATTGATAGCCTTTGGCCAGGGCTGCAAGCAATTCTGGCATGGCAAATGAGCCATTGGGGCTGAAACACCATGCCCCGTGCGTCACCGCGAAATCATAGGCTATGATATCGCGGCACGAGAAATAAAAATCAATAATTCCTGTAACATCTTCGCCGGTCATCAGGACGTTGTCAGGGAACATGTCGGCGTGAATAACGCCGCGCGGCAAATGACCCGGCCAGTTGGCATTGACAAAATCCCACTCGCGGGAAACCTCTTCAAGCAGGCCGGGCATGATGGAATCGAGGGCATCACCCATTGTGTCAATCAGCGTGCGCCATCCATGCAAGCTTAGGGCATTGTCAGGGCCCTCAGAAAAATCGGCGGCGCTCAGATGGAGGCGCGCCAGCGCGGCGCCCGCGCTATGGGTCTGGCGGCTGGTCGGGCGGCTGACCGAAACACCGGGCAGAAACTGGATCAGGCAGGCCGCTTTCCCCGCAAGCTGTTGAATAGAATGGCCCATCAGGTCCGGTAAAATGCGTGGAACCGGATTTCCTGCTGCGGCCAAATGGTCGATTAGCGTAATGAAATAGGGTAAATCGTCAGCATCGACGCGCTTTTCATATAGCGTCAATATATAGCGCCCGCCGCGCGCATCGATCAGGTAATTGCTATTCTCGACCCCCTCCGCGATCCCCTTGACGCTGATCAGCGGGCCGACGCCGTATCGATCAAGAAACAGCGCGATATCCTCGGCGCCGACATGTGTGAAAACCGCCATCAGCCCTCTTCTAGGCCCCGCGGGAGTTTGAACAGCATCGATTCAGGCACTGTTTCCACCGCCACTTCTGTGACATTGAACCACTGACTCAGCCTTGCAATGACTTCGCGGACCAGCAATTCTGGCGCAGAAGCCCCGGCCGTTAGCCCGACCGACGAGACTCCGTCCAGCCAGGTGAAATCTATTTCATGCGCGCGCTGGATTAACCGCGATGGCGTCCCCATCCGCTCGGCAACCTCGACCAGGCGCAGCGAGTTTGAGCTGTTTGGCGCGCCTATCACCAGCATCAGCTGACATCGCTCGGCAATCGCTTTCACTGCGGCCTGCCTGTTTGATGTGGCATAGCATATATCATCCCCCTTGGGGGCGATAATGTTGGGGAAACGGGCGGTTAGAGCTGCCACAATCGCGGACGTATCATCAACGGACAAAGTCGTTTGTGTCAGAAATGCAAGTTTTTTGGGGTCCGGCGGAGAGAGTCTTTCAACATCCTCGACCGTTTCGATCAAGGTCATCGCACCATCGGGTAATTGACCGAAGGTGCCGATGACTTCGGGGTGGCCTTGGTGACCGATGAAAACAATATGGCGCCCTGCCTCATGATTGCGCTCGGCTTGTTTGTGCACTTTGCTGACCAGTGGACAGGTGGCATCCAAATAGGGCAGGCCGCGTGCCTCAGCTTTTTCCGGAACCGCCTTTGGAACGCCATGCGCGCTGAAAATGACGGGAACGCCATCGGGCACTTCGTCCAGGCTTTCCACAAAAATTGCACCTTTGGCCTTGAGACTGTCGACCACAAACCGGTTGTGCACAATTTCGTGGCGTACAAAAACCGGAGCGCCATATTTTTGGATGGCAAGCTCAACAATTCGAATCGCGCGGTCAACACCCGCACAAAAACCACGGGGTGCGGCAATAAGCACCTGCAATGGCAATAACGCCTTCGCAGCAGCTTCGGGCGGCGATGGTAGCGATGTGGGGGTTGTCGCATTCATTCTATAGCCCCTATTCGTATGACAAGCATCGATCAAGCAGGATCGCTTGCATTTAGCGCCGTTGCGAGGCAGGGAAGCCATCGACACAAAATGCGCTCGGGCGGGGCGCCATTGTATAGGACATAGGCATAAATGACCGCATATTTTCGACATGGTAGCCGCAGCGCTCTAGTGTTTTCGCTCTCCGCTCTGGCGCTGCTAGGCGGCTGTGCCCGCGACAATGATATCGACCTGAGTTCGGGTGTCGGGATCACGGCTACGCGCAGCCTTTGCCCCGCCGTAGGTGTGCCGGTTTATACGGGCGATGTCACGACATTTGACCCCGCGAACAGTCGCGACGCGGCTGCCATTGATGTTGTTGCAACCATCACCAATGTCCGCACCACATGCAATGATGTGGGCGAACGGGTTTATGCAGGGGCGAGCTTTGATGTGATCGCCACTCGCCGCGACGCTGGCGCTGCGCGCGACCTGCAATTGCCCTATTATTCGTCAATTTTACAGGGCGGAACATCGGTTGTCGCCAAAGATAATAATGTCGTGACCATCCATTTCGCCGAAGGGCAGGTGCGCGGCAGCGGCACTGGGACTGGCGGTGCATATATTGACCGCAGCGCGCTCGAACTGCCCGCCGATATCCGTGAACGCATTACCCGACGCCGCCGTGCTGGTGATCAGGATGCTGCGGTTGATCCCCTGACTGAAACCGATATTCGCGCCGCGGTGACGCGGGCGACATATGAATTGCTTGTCGGATTTCAACTGACCCAGGAACAGTTGCAATATAATGTGACGCGTTGACGCCGCAAAAGCACGATATGACAATTTATTCCATCATCGCCGATCAATTGTCGGCTGCGCTTGATGCACTGGAAACCGAAGGGGTTTTGCCCGCCGGCTTGCCGCGCGCTGCGATTACGCTCGAGCCGCCGCGTGACGCCAGCCACGGTGACATGGCGACCAATGCCGCGATGGTGCTGGCCAAACCGGCAGGCACCAACCCGCGCGCCTTGGCCGAAGCGATCATCGCCAAATTAGCGGCCCATGACAATATCATCAGCACAGACATCGCCGGCCCCGGATTTATCAACTTGCGCCTGGATGAGGCGATGTGGCGCAGTGAACTGGCGCTTATCTCCCAGATAGCGCGGGATTATGGCCGTTCAGACAGCGGTGGCGGCATCACCGTCAACATCGAATATGTCTCGGCCAACCCCACCGGGCCGATGCATATGGGCCATTGCCGCGGCGCGGTGGTTGGCGATGCGCTGGCCAGCTTGCTCGCCTTTACCGGGCACAAGGTGATCCGCGAATATTATGTCAACGACGCGGGCGGGCAGGTCGATGTCCTCGCGCGCTCGGCGCATTTGCGCTACCGCGAGGCGCTTGGCGAGAACATAGGTGAAATCCCCGAAGGCTTCTATCCGGGTGATTATCTGATCCCTGTGGGACAGCAATTGGCGGCGGAGCATGGGGCGCGCTATGCCGCCGCCCCCGAAAGCGAATGGCTGGCGCTGTTTCGTCAGACTGCGGTCGCGGCGATGATGGATATGATCCGGTCTGATCTGGCGCTGCTCGGCATTCATCATGACATTTTCTCATCCGAAGCAGAGCTGCAGGCGGCAGGAAAGCCCCAGGCCGCCGAGGCGTGGCTGCGCGCGCATGACCTCGTTTATGACGGGGTGCTCGAAGCGCCCAAGGGCGAAACGCCTGTCGATTGGGAGCCGGTCGTGCTGCCATTGTTCCGTTCGACCGGCTATGGCGATGATCAGGATCGCCCAATTAAAAAATCAGACGGGAGCTGGACCTATTTTGGTTCCGATATGGCCTATCACCATGAAAAGGCCAAACGATCCGACGCGTTGATCGACATTTGGGGCGCGGACCATGCGGGCACGGTCAAGCGGATACAGGCCGCTGTTGCTGCGCTGACGGGCGGCAAGACGCGGTTTGATGTGCGGCTCGTGCAAATGGTTCGGCTGCTGCGCAACGGCGAACCTGTCAAAATGTCTAAACGGTCGGGTAATTTCGTGACGCTGGCGGAAGTCGTCGAGGAAGTCGGCAAGGATGTCGTGCGTTTCACTATGCTGACGCGCAAAGCCGATGCACAGATGGATTTCGATTTTGCGCATGTGGTCGAAGCATCGAAAGACAACCCGGTTTTCTATGTCAACTATGCCCATGCGCGCATCCATTCGCTGGCGCGAAAAGCCGCCGAAGCCGGTTTGGCGGCGTCAACCGAGGGGGGTGATATCGACCTGTCCCATTTAGATACAGTCGATTTGGACCTGGCGCGGCTGGCCGCCACCTTCCCGCGCGTTGTCGAATCGGCGGCCAATGCCCGCGAACCGCACAGAATTGCCTTTTTTCTCAATGACCTTGCCGCAGCCTTTCATGGTTGGTGGAATCTTGGTAATGATGACCCAAGCCGCCGCGCGATTTTGCCGAATGATTTGTTAACCACGCATGCAAGGCTTTTCTTAACGCGTGCAATAGGGCAAATACTACGTAACGGACTGGCGCTGATGGGGGTGGAACCAGTCGAGGAGATGCGTTGATGAACGATCAGGATGGTGCGCCACTGAACTTTGGCGAAGAAGATCGGCTTCCCTGGCTTGAACCGATAGAAGATTATGAAGATACTGGCGTCTCGATGAGCAGGCTATTTGGGCTTGTGATTTCGGGCCTGGTCATCATTGGCGCCGTTGTTGGCGGCCTTTGGTGGTGGCAGAATAATGGCGGCCGCCCGCGCGGCGAGCTGATTGCTGCGCCAGAAGGCGACTATCGCAACCCCGCGCCCGCTGAGCCTGGCCGCTTTGATGGCGATGGTGATGTTGCGGTTGCCGCTTCCGAAGGGGTGAGGCCTGTCGGGACCGTTGACCCTAACCGTCTTCCGGAACAGCCGATTGCCCCCATTGTTGCGGGTGGGCCTAACCGCGCGCATCCGGCTCCAGCCGCGGCAGCGACACGGGCAACAGCACCCGCTCGCCCTGTGGCGGCACCAGCGCGTGCAAACGCAACCACCCCTGCAACAGCCAGCCCAGCCGCCACGGGGGGCGGAACAATTCAGCTGGGTGCATTCGCAAGCGAGGCCACAGCGGCACATGCATGGGATAGTTTGAAGTCGCGCTTTGCCTGGCTTGGTCCGGTGAACCGATCGATCGCCGCGGCTGAGGTGAATGGCCGCACAGTCTATCGTCTGCGCGCGGCGGCGGGGTCTGCCAGCGCAGCACGCGATCTATGCGCCCGTTTGCGCGTAGCAGGAGAGAATTGCATCGTCCTTCCCTAATCGGCTAGGACGGCCGCATGACTCCTGCGATTGTTAGCCTTTCAGGCTCCACCCTTACGCCCGATGAGACGGCGCTGTTTCGCGCAGCTGATCCGGCGGGCTATATTTTATTCGCGCGTAACATCGTCGACCCAGCGCAGTTACGGCGCCTGACCGATGCTTTGCGCGCGCTCCATGGCCGCGATGACCTCGCTATCCTGATCGATCAAGAGGGCGGAAAGGTCGCGCGGCTGCGCCCGCCGCACTGGCCAGATTTTCCGGCGGGCAGTGCCTTTGACCGCCTGTATGAGCGCGCCCCCGCGAGCGCGATAACGGCGATGGAGGCCAATGCCCTGGCCATTGCCCTGACACTGTTTGACCTCGGCATCACCGTCAATGCTTGGCCGCTGCTCGATGTGCGCCAGCCTAGTTCCTATGCGATGATCGCCGATCGTTCCTTTGGAGGCGATCCTTTGCGCGTTGCGGCGCTCGGCCGTGCGGCGCTCAAGGGGTTGCACGCGGGCGGGGTGGTCGGCGTCGTCAAACATATGCCGGGCAAGGGGCGGGCGGTGGTCGATAGCCATGTCGAATTGCCGCGAGTGAGCGCGAGCGCCGAAGCGCTGGAAAGCGACATTGCCCCGTTCCGCGCGCTCAATGACGCACCTATGGGGATGAGCGCGCATATCGTCTATAATGCGTGGGACGCTGCACGGCCTGCGACCCAGTCACCCACCGTCATCGCCGATGTCATTCGCGGCCGCATCGGCTTTGATGGCCTGTTGATGAGCGACGCGCTAGAGATGGAGGCGCTGTCGGGCAGTATCGCGGAGCGCGCCGTGGCGGCGTTGGCTGCGGGGTGCGATGTTGCGCTGCATTGCACCGGCGTGATCGATGAGACCGCTTCGATGATCGAGGCGATTGGCTATGATATGAATTTGCGCTCGCGCGATCGACTGTCGCGTGCCATGCAGATGCGCAACCCCTCGCCGGACGTGGGCCAGCTGGCCGATGCGCTTATCCGGCGCGATACTTTATTGGACCTGATAGCTCTTGCTTGACGAACTCGCCTTTGACGACGCGCCGCCAGCATCTCCGCCAACTTCGGGCGACGCCCTGCGGCTCGATATTGATGGCTGGGAAGGCCCGCTCGACCTGCTGCTGGCGCTCGCGCGGGTGCAAAAAGTTGATCTCAAAGCGATTTCCATATTGGAGCTGGTCGAACAATATCTCGGCTTCATTGATCGTGCCCATGGCCTCTCACTGGAAATCGCCGCAGATTATCTGGTGATGGCGGCGTGGCTGACATTACTGAAGTCTGCGCTCTTGCTGCCCCAGGATCATCTGGCTGATCCCAGCCCCGACGAATTGGCGATGCGCCTGCAATTGCGGTTGGAACGGCTAGCGGCAATGCGCGATGGCGGCGCGCGTATTGTGGCGCGTGACAGGGTTGGGCGCGATGTCTTTTTACGTGGGCGCGCCGAAGGGTTGCGGGTTATCCGGCGCCGCGCCTTTGACGTTGGCCTGTTCGAGCTGATTCAGGCTTATGGCGAGGTTCAGGCACGGACCCAGCCCGCCATGCATGTGGTGGACAGACGCGAAGTGATGACGCTGGATGCCGCAATTGCCCGATTGGAGAGCATGATAGGGGCGGCCATAGACTGGCGCGATCTCGCAACATTTTTGCCGGCAGAATATTCAGGCGATCTGCGCAAATCCGCATTGGCATCAAGCTTTGTTGCTGCTCTCGAGCTGGCGCGCACAGGCAAATTATCGCTGATGCAGGACGTGGCTTTCACGCCCCTTTATGTTAGGAAGGCGGGATGAGCGGAAACCCCACCCCCGATTTTGCCATCCCCGATTTTGCCATCCCCGACTTTGAACGCGGTGTTGAGGCGGCGCTTTTTGCCAGCACAGAACCGCTGACGGTGGCCGAATTGGCAGCCTATGTTGGTGAGGGCGATATTTCGGCCGCGCTCTGTGCGATACAGACACGCCATGGCGGCAGCGGCATAGAATTGGTCGTGCGCGGCGGGCGTTGGCATTTTCAAACAGCTGGTGATTTGGCGCATCTGCTTAGGCGAGAACGAGAGGAAGTGCGGAAACTGTCGCGCCCTGCCACCGAAGTTTTGGCGATCATCGCCTATCAGGAGCCGGTGAGCCGCGCCGAGATTGAGGCCATCCGCGGTGTGCAAACCGCCAAGGGCACGCTTGATGTGCTGATGGAGGCGGGCTGGATCCGCCCCGCTGGCCGCCGCGAAGTGCCTGGCCGCCCGCTGATCTATAAGACGACAGCGGATTTTCTGACACATTTCGGCCTAGCCAGCAGGCGCGACTTGCCGGGCATTGACGATTTGCGCGCCGCCGGGCTGCTCGATCCGGTCGATGCGGCATTCGACGCGCTGGGGTTTGTCGAGGAAGATGCGCCCGCCGATGCATCTAATGATGATTGCTGACTGGTATTAAGGGTCCACAAGGCTTACATATAGCGGCAATAGTCAATTTTGGAGAGTGACAATCATGGGTGGCCTAAGCATTTGGCACTATTTGATCCTTGGAATCGTGGTGTTGCTATTGTTCGGCAAAGGCCGATTTTCTAACATGATGGGCGACGTCGCCGAAGGCATCAAAAGCTTTAAAAAAGGCATGGCGGATGAAGACGCCGCGCCCCCGGCTGTTCCGCCCACGCGGATAGAGGGGCGCAGCGCGAGCGATATTTCGCCCGCCCCCGTTGAAACACGCGAGAGCGACCACGCGGCTTGATCGCCGCAATGCGCCGGATTCGTTATGTTTGACGTTGCACCCACGGAAATGCTGGTGGTCGCACTTGTGGCGCTGCTGGTCATTGGGCCAAAAGATTTACCCAAGGCGCTACGCTTTGTTGGCAAATGGGTGGGCAAGGCGCGCGGTATGGCCCGCCATTTCCGTAGCGGTATTGATACGATGATGCGCGAATCTGAGCTGGCGGATATCGAGCAAAAATGGCGCGAGCATAATGAATCTATTATGCGCGCTTACCCCGATGTCGCTGTGGGCCCGGTGCTGCCTCCTTCAACGGTTGAGCCTGTTTCTGCGGCCTCGCCTGCGGCCTCGCCTGCGGCCTTGCCTGATGGCTTTTCAGGCGCGGATTTGATGGGGACCGCCGCGCCAGAACCAGCGATGCCCGCGGCGCAGCCGTCATTGGATGGCGCGCCGCTTCCCCCGCCTCCGACCAGTGCAGGCTCATGACCCAGAAGGATGCGCCGGTCCAGGCTGTGTCCGTTGACGCGCCTGTGGTTGCCGAAACCCCTCCACCGCTTGGCCAGGACGAGGCGGCGATTGAGGCGAGCCGTGCGCCGTTGCTCGACCACCTTATCGAGTTGCGGCGGCGCTTATTATGGTCATTTGCAGCTTTGGCTGTGGCATTCATCGGCTGTTATTTTTATGCGAACCAGGTTTTTGGCGTGCTGGTTCAGCCATTAAAGGACGCGGGGCAAGAACAGCTGATTTCAACGCAGATGTTCGAACAATTTTTTGTTCAGCTCAAGGTCGCATTATTCTCGGCCTTCATGCTCGCCTTTCCGGTGATTGCGACGCAGATGTGGCGCTTTGTTGCGCCGGGTCTTTATGGCCAGGAAAAACGCGCCTTTTTGCCCTTTCTCCTCGCGACACCCTTGTTGTTCGCTTTGGGAGCCGGCCTCGCTTATTATTTTGCGATACCGATGGCGATCAAATTTCTGTTGGGATTTGAGGGGGATGTCGGCGGAGTGACGCTCGAAGCTTTGCCCGCCGTTGGCAATTATCTCGACTTTGTTATGCAGTTCATGCTGGCGTTTGGCATCGCGTTTCAACTGCCTATCCTGCTGATGCTGCTCGAACGCGCCGGGATTGTGACGCTCGAACAATTGCGCAGCGCGCGGCGCTATTTCATTGTTGGCGCCTTTGCCGTGGCGGCTGTGTTTACCCCGCCCGACCCGATCAGCCAGCTGTTGCTCGCGGTTCCACTTTGCCTGCTGTACGAAGCGGCGCTGCTAGCGATTTTGGTCACACGGCGGCGCAAGGGAAAAACCGATGAGGCGGCCGATACCTCCCTCTAATCCGCCGCATCCTCAACGGTCCGGCCTGCCGATTGAATATCGCGGCCAGCCCCCTCGATCGTGTTGCACCCCGTGACCAATGTCAGGGCCAGTAGCGCCAGAATAGTGCGTATCATCATTGCCTCCATGCGTTGATTGCGCACCATGGCGCGGTTTGGATGAACAGGCAATGACGCGGCGGCAACTTCGGGTCAGAAGCTCAGCCGCGCGGTCACGCGAACATCGCGGCCAGAAAGCGGCGCAAAATCTTTGGTAAAGCTGGCGTGCCGCCGCCCAAGCACATCGAACAGATTATTGCCAGACACGATGAGCGTGACGCCGCCATCCGCGCCCAATGGCTTCCATTGGGCCGAGACATTGGCAATAGTGAAGGCCTGTGTCGCCGTTTCAAATGACGCAACGCGGTTTTGCGCCGCGCTCCATTCCACTTCGCCGCGAAGGGTCAGCGTGTCGCTGCCCAGTTCCAGCCCGCCGCGCAAACGAAGCGGCGGAATACGCGGAATATTGCCGCCGCCGCCAGACAGCCGCGCACGGACAATGTCAGCCACCACGTCCCCAACCAGGGTGAAACCGCCAAATTGCATTAGCTCGGCCGATGCCTGCAATTCGGCGCCATAATAGCGCGCATCACGCTGCCGATATTCAAACACCGACAGGCCATCCTCGATAGCGCCGGTCGCCGTGGCAAAGATGAAATTGTCGAACCAGCTTGAGTAAAGCGCCGCTTCGATGGCGACAGGGCCACTGCGTAGCCGCGCATAGCCCTCAACGCTCCAGGCGCTTTCCTTGCCGAAGTTGACATTGCCGACTTCGAAACTCTGGGTGGCGAGGTGCGGGCCATTGGAAAACAGCTCCTCGGCCGATGGCGCGCGCGATGTTCGCGACAGGTTGATCCCGACCTTGCTATTGTCGCCAAATTCATAGCTGAGCCCCGCCGCGCCAGAAAAAGCGTCAAAATTGCGCGAGACGTCAATGGAGCGGGCCACCGCCGACGCATGCTCATAGCGGCCTGACAGTTGCACGCCAAACGCGCCAAAGCGCAAATCCTGGAGCGTGAACAGCGCGAATTGCTCGCTGTCATTTTGCGGCAGGAATGCTTCGGCGCCAATGGCGTTGAAGTCGCGGAAAGCATATTGCACCCCGCTGGCGCCGCTCCACCCGCCGCGTTCCTGCTGCACCAGCTCGGCGCGTGCCTCTATCCCTTGATTGAGAAATAGCGTGCCGATGGCGCCATCGGCTTCGCGTTCGGCGTGGCTATAATCGGCAAAGCCACCGCGTATCCGCAGGCGATCTATAAAGCCGCCGCCAAACTCCACCTCGCCGCGAAAATCGGCGCGCCATTGCTCAAGCGCGATGGTCACGCCGCTTTCACCGCCAGGAAAGCCGGGCAGGCCGTAAATGGAGTCGAGATAGCCGATTGAAACGCCAAGCGAGCCGCCATCGGTGATGAGTGAAACACCGCTGCCAAAGGAATAGGTGCGGGTGGCGCTATTCTCTATCGTCCCGCGGTGGTTGGCGGCGGCGGTGACGGCATCGGCCCCCGCAATATCGCCATCAGCGCGTAAATCGGCGGCGATTGCGAGGCCAGCCGCGCGCAACGCCGGGGTTGATTGAAACCCGCCGATCCGCAGGTCGTTGGCCTTGGAATAGGCACCGTCCACATGAAAGGCGACACGGCTGCCCAGCGGCACATCGAGAGATGCCCCGCCAGAGCGTTCATCCGCCGCGCTGCCATAATTGGCGAGTATATCGACGTGCAGCGGTGCCTCGGGCATAGAGCGCGGGATGCGGCGGTCGAAAATATTGACCGCGCCGCCTATCGCGCTCGACCCAAACAGCAAGCTGGCGGGGCCGCGCAATATCTCGATCCGCTCGGCGGTTAGCGGGTCAATCGCCACCGCATGGTCCGCAGATGTGTTCGATGCGTCGATGCTGCCGATGCCATCGACCAGCACCCGCACGCGCTCGCCCTGAAACCCGCGCAGCACCGGGCGCGAGACGCCAGGCGCAAAACTGGTCGCGGAAACGCCAGGCTCGCGCGCCAATGTATCGCCGATTTGCGGGCGCAATTGCTGCGCCAGGTCGTCGCCCTCGACCACTCCGACATTGCCAAACAAATCGAGGCTGCGAACAAAGGGCGCGGTGACCACCAGATCCTCGTCCGCCGTGTGATAATCATCGTCTGTCACAGGTGGGGTCGCCCGCGTTTGGGCAGAGGAAAGTGTCGCCACCGACAAAGCAATGACCGAGCAGGCAAGCGAAAACAGTGGGGAGAGAGGGCGCATGAATAGACTCCGGTTGTGAGGGGTGCGCGCCTAGTAATGATATTATATTACATATTCAAGCGAAAGTTTCCGCTCATAAAGCATAACCCGCCTTGCCGCACTGGCGCGACGCGCTTACATCATGCTTTGTGACAGGAATTGTTTCCACCACCATCGCCCTGATTGGCAACACTCCACTGGTTCGCCTTGCCGGACCAAGTGAGGCCGCTGGTTGCGATATTTTTGGCAAATGCGAATATACCAACCCCGGCGCTTCGGTAAAGGATCGCGCCGCACTGTTCATTGTCCGTGACGCCGAGGATCGCGGCGCGTTGTTGCCAGGCGGAACAATTGTCGAGGGGACCGCGGGCAATACCGGTATCGGCCTGGCGCTGGTTGCCAATGCGTGTGGGTATAAAGTCATCATCGTCATGCCCAACACACAAAGTCAGGAAAAAATAGATACGCTGCGTGCGTTGGGGGCCGAGCTGGTGCTGGTGCCGCCCGCGCCCTTTGCCAATCCTGGCCATTTCGTCCATACATCGCGCCGCATCGCCGAAGAAACGCCAGGCGCGGTCTGGGCCAACCAATTTGACAATATCGCCAATCGCAAAGCGCATATCCTTGGCACAGCGGCGGAAATATGGGAGCAGATGGACGGCCGTATTGACGGCTTTACTTGTGCGGCGGGAACAGGCGGCACAATTGCAGGTGTTGGCCTTGGCCTCAAGGAACGCGACGCCGATATCACCATCGCATTGACCGACCCGCATGGCGCGGCGCTCTATAATTACTATGCCTGTGGTGAACTGCGCGCCGATGGCAGCAGCGTGGCCGAAGGGATTGGGCAAAGCCGGATTACGGCCAATCTTGAGGGCGCACCAATAGACACGCAGTTCCGCATTGCGGACTCCGATGGCGATCATTGGGTGCAGCGATTACTGATGGAGGAGGGGCTGTGCCTCGGCCTGTCATCGGGAATAAACGTTGCTGGTGCGGTGGCGCTTGGGCGACATTTGGGCCACCATGCTGGACCACGTAAGCGTGTGGTCACGATTTTGGCTGATACGGGCTTTCGCTATCTGTCGACTTTATATAACCCCGAGTGGCGGGCGGCAAAAGGTTTTGCGCCCCTGCGCAATCGCTACGGAGAGGCGGGAGACATGGCATGACGACATCACGCAGCAGCCTCGTATCGCATGACATCAAACGCGAAGCGCGCAGGCGATTGGTGGTCGGCCTTTCGGGGCTGGCGGCGATGCTTCTGCTGGTCTCGCTGGCGAATTGGCTGACCGGGGCCGCGCGCCAAGAGGCTGAGATAGCCAAGGCACAGGCACAGGCCGCAGGCGTAACCAACCCTGGCGCACCAGCTGTGCCGGGTGAGAGCGGGCCGCTTGCGGATCTGGGCGTGGCACCAGCATTGGAAAATGTTGACAATCCCGCTGTTCCGAGCGCTGCGACGCCGCTGCCACGTTCAGATGGCAACGCTATGGTTGTCCCTGATCTTCGCCCCGACCCGCAGATTGAGGCACCCAAGGTCCGGCGGTGACATTGCGATACCGCCTGATTTTGGCGGCTTTCCTGCACGCAGCAACGGTCATTGTGATTGCGCTCATTGGCGGCGGGTGGTGGGGGCTCGGCCGGGTTGATCCGCTGCTCGCGGTGCCGGGGCTGGGCTGGGCGTGCGCAATCATGCTGTGGGCGGCGGGGCCGATGTCATGGCGCGATGCGGCGGCAACGGGCGGCGCAACCGCAATGATGGTCGCGGGGGTCGTGATGATATGGGGCGCAGGGCCATTCCCATTTGGCCAATGGCTGGTTTTTGCGCTGGGCAGCGCGGGGTTGGCTATAGGCATCGCCAGATGGGTTTGGCCCTATTTCGAACAAGCAAACTTCCATTTGAGATCTAAGACTCTGAAACGAGTGGTGGCTGCAACTTTATGCGGTTTTCCATTGGCCACCGCCGCATGGGCGATATTGCCGCACCTCTATGATGCACCGCAAAGGAGTGATGGCTCCCGACTGGCCCTGTTGACCTCGCTCCCTCTGACCAGCGGGCGCGCTGACATTGCCTCTGTTTTGGCTGGGCAGGGAGAGGAGGAACCAGCGTTGACGATGCTCCGCCAACGCTTTCGCGTGGCGATGGTCGATGCGCTGGACCCCGCCGGATTGGGTGATACCGGTGTCCTGCTGCTCGCGCACCCGCCCGCTTTGAGCCCGCAACAGCTGGTGACAATTGACGATTGGGTGCGCGGCGGGGGCAGGGCGCTGATCCTCGCTGACGGGCTGAGCAGTTGGGAACCGAGCTATGTGATTGGCGACCCGCGCAACCCGCCGCTGACCAGCCTGTTGACGCCATTGTTATCGCATTGGGGGCTGGCACTCGATGCCCCGCCAGGGCTGGTAGCGCGCGAAGAGGCCGTGTTTGACGGCGGGCAGCGTCTGCACCTGTTCAGCCCCGGCCGGTTCCGCGCTTCGACGCGCGCTTGTCGTCTCATGGCACAAAGGACAATCGCCGATTGTATCATCGGGTCGGGCCGTGCGATCATCATCGCCGATGCCGATTGGCTCGGCGCGCAATACTGGGGTGGGGCCGGGAAAGCGGGTGTCGGCAGGCCTTCCAGTTGGCGCAGCGGTAATATGCTGTGGTTGGTTGATCGGCTCGATACGCTGTCGGCCCAAGATGCTCCACGTGCCTGGGCACGCCCTGTCTGGATACGGTAGGGCACAGCAAGGCACGGCACCACCAGAGCAGGGCACAAGGCTGGGTCCACCCGATCCATACTGCTATCACAGTTAGGGCGCGATGCTCGACAGGTCTCAGCACTCACATTCTAGCCTAATTAGGCAGTTGCATTTCAGAGGCGAGGCAATGCCTGTGTAGAAAATACAGAACATATCATGAAAAGGGCATAAATTTCCGTATTTTCCCTAATTTTCCCCTTTTCACCCCAAATTGATGTGATATGGAGAGGCTTGGCGGAGGCAGGCTTTCGCAATGGCTGAGTGTTGCAACGTTGATCTGCAAAAAGCGCGGTTCTGACGTTGAGAGAGCTTTGCCCAAGGCGCCTGTCTCGAAAAAGGGATGGGATCGAACAGAGAGATGGCATCACCCGGGGTCTTTTCTGGCGCGGCGCTGGCCACTCCCGATAAATTGGGCCGATTGGCGCTGCCTGCCGTCCTGCGAAACTCGGTCTCCGGCGAGGGCAAGCAACGTCAGCTTTTCGTTACCACGCATGAAGTCGCGCCATGCCTGGTCGGCTCGGGGGTTGATCGACTTGCAACCATATCGGCACGAATCGACCGTGCCGAAGACATTGCAGTCCAGCGCGGCATTGATTTTGACCGCTTTGCGATGGAGCGCCGACTATTTGGTCCAGGCGAAACCTTACCCATGGACGGTAGCGGCCGTTTCATCCTGTCCGATGTGCTTGGCGAGCTGGCGGGCTTGGGCAGCGACATATTTTTCTATGGTGTTGGCCAGACATTCGAGATTTGGGATTGCGCCTGTTTGCTGGCGCTGGATGATGCGAGCTATGCCAATGTGCAGGCTGCGGCGCGGGCCGCGCTTCGGGTGCGGGCGCGAAAGGCGGGCGGCGAATGAGCGCCGCCGTCGCATCTGCCGCCCCTGCGCATATTCCGGTGTTGCTCGACGAAGTGATTGCCGCACTCGACCCCAAGGCCGGAGAGGTGCACGTCGACGGGACTTTTGGCGCTGGTGGCTATACGCGGGCGATGTTGGCGCGCGGCGCAAAGGTCATCGCCATTGACCGCGATCCCGATGCCATTGCCGAGGGGCAATCTCTGGTTGCTGCTGCCGATGGGCACCTGACCCTGGTGCAGGGTTGTTTTTCGGAGCTGGACAGCCTTGCCGCCGAGGCTGGCCATGCGCATGTCGATGGCGTAGCGCTCGACATTGGCGTGTCTTCGATGCAGATCGACCAGGCGGAGCGCGGCTTTGCCTTTGCCAAGGACGGTCCGCTCGACATGCGCATGTCGCAGAGCGGTGAAACAGCGGCGCAATGGATTGATGCGGCCGAAGAGTCCGCAATAGCCGATGTGCTTTTCCGCTATGGCGATGAGCGCCAGTCGCGCCGCGTGGCGCGCTATATTGTGGCTGGACGACCGATACAGCGCACATCGGAACTGGCCAATATTGTCCGCCGCGCATTGGGATATCGCCCTGGCGCGCCAAAAGACCCCGCGACGCGCAGTTTTCAGGCATTGCGGATCGCCGTCAACGATGAGCTGGGTGAGCTGGAGCGTGGCCTTGATGCCGCCGAGCGGGTGCTTGTCCCGGGCGGGCGGCTGGTTGTGGTGACGTTCCACAGTCTGGAAGACCGCATCGTCAAACTGTTTTTTCGCAGGCGTAGCGGCGCAGACAGCAGTGGCTCGCGCCATTTACCAGATCGTTCGGGCGTTGGCCCCGCCCCGACATTTGCCAAAGTAGCCAAGCCCGTGCGCGCCGGCGCGGCAGAGTGCGAGCGCAATCCGCGTTCGCGCTCGGCAACATTACGCACGGCGGTGCGCACCGCAGCCCCTTCCTGGAACGTGACCCAATCAAAGGAGATGATCCGATGATGTTTGCTGCCCGTAAATTGCAAGGCATAGGCCTTATCATGTTGCTGACAATCTGCGCCCTGATTGTCTATCCAATCTCGCTGCGCGTTTCCGCTACGCGCGCAGAATTACAGCGGGTTGAACGGGAAATAGCCGAAACCAAGCAACAAAACCGGATGCTTGAGGGGGATATTGCGGTGCTCGCCAATCTGCATCAGCTTGACAGATGGAATAGCGAGTTTTTCGCTTATACAGCGCCCACATCGTCACAATATCTTTCTGGCGAACGGGATTTGGCGAGCCTGAACAGCCTGCGCCCGCCCCGTGGCGGGATGCCGCAGCAACCCGTGTTAGCAGCGCTGCGCGCCGATACCCTCTCTGTCGATGGGGCAGATGGTAGCGATAGCCAACGGCGTTTGGCCCTTTTGGATAGACAAGGGGTCGCGAATAGGGCCGCGCGGGAAATCCGCAGTGCGATGATCGCGCCTGGCGGCGCGGCGGCTATACCAACGGTATCGGCCCAATGAACGCGCTCATTGCGCAGCCTGTCACTATGCGCAGGGCAGACTGCCGAAACCGTTTTGCACTGGCTGCGGACTTGCGGCTGAAATATCTGGTCAGGGGCTTTGTAGTCGTTGCGGTTATCTTGCTGGCGCGTATCGGGCAGATCGTCATCCTTGGCCTGTTCAACGGCGCTGCTCACGCCGCCCCAGTCATGCTTGATCGCGCTGATATTGTGGATCGCAACGGGGTTCCGCTGGCGCGCACCATCCCCGTTCATAGCATAAGGTCTGTCCGCGCCAATTTGATGAATAATCCGCGAATATTGGCGGGGCAGTTGGCCGCCATTTTCCCGGACACGAGTGCCGAGGAGTTTTTGTCCCGACTGACAAGGCGCGAAACAGCGATCATTCGTCGCCGTGCCACGCCAGCGCAATTGAACGCGGTCAATGGCCTGTCTGAAATCGGGTTTGAATATCCGCAAGAGCCGGAACGGCTTTACCCACAAGGCCCCCTGGCGGCGCATGTTCTGGGGTTTGTCGCGCCCGGCCGGGGTGGGGCGATGGGTGTTGAGCGCGTATTTAATCAAAGGCTCTCAACCCGAGCCGCGGTTGGGGCGCCGCTAACATTGTCGCTCGACGTTCGGGCGCAAGGCGCGCTGGAGCTCGAATTGGGCACGGCGGTGACCCAGCTCGAAGCGGCGGGCGGCGCGGGGCTGGTGCTCGATGTCAATACGGGTGAAGTTGTGGCGATGGCATCTATGCCGACATTCGACCCCAATCAGGTTCGTTTTTCGAGCCCTGAGGCGCAATGGAACTCTGTTTCATTCACCACATATGAATTGGGGTCGACATTCAAACCGATCACGATTGCTGCGGCGATGGACGCGGGTGTGGTGACCGATATGTCGCGCCGCTATGATGCCACCAGGCCGCTGCAAATCGATGGGCATCAGCTTAACGACTCGCACCCGATGCACCGATGGTTGAATGTGCCCGAAACGCTGGTCCATTCTTCGAACATTGTGACAGCGCAGATAGCCGACCAACTGGGCAAAGATCGTTTGCAAGCGACATTTCGCGCTCTTGAGTTTGATCGCCGCCCGCGTATCGAGCTTGGCGAGCGGGGCCGCCCCTTATGGCCATCCTCATGGGGCCGGACTACGACGATGACGGCGGGTTATGGCCACTCTATCCAGGTCACGCCTCTTCATCTGGCCAGTGCCTATGCCGCGTTGGTGAATGGCGGTATTTGGCGTCCAGCAACGATATTAAAGCTGGAAGATGGCGATACCCCGGCGGGGCGTCGTGTGTTTACCGAGGCAACCAGCGCGCGGATGCGGCAATTACTGCGGATGATTGTGTCGAGCGGGACGGGCAGCCACGCCGATGCGCCGGGCTATCGCGTCGGCGGCAAAACCGGGTCGGCAGAGCGTGTAGTCAACGGGCACTATTCCGCCCATTCTGTCGTAGCCACATTTGCTGCGGCTTTCCCGATGGATCGCCCGCGTTATGTCGTGCTGGTGATGATTGATCGCCCGCCAGGCAATGCTTTTTCGCTGGGGCAGCGCACCGCCGCCTATACCGCCGCGCCTGTTGTGCGCAAAGTCATCCAGCGGATTGGGCCGATGCTGGGTGTCTATCCCGATGCGAACCACGATGTCGATATAAGCGAGCTTCAGCCGCTTTTGTGGCAGCCGAGGGCTGAGCGGTGACACGATTAGGTGCGTTGGTTGACGGATTGGGAGGCAAAGAGGCTGCGCTGGAAATATCGGGGGTCGCCATCGACCACCGTCAGATTACCAGTGGGAGCCTATTTGGGGCCTTTCGCGGTGCGCAATTCAACGCTGAAGATGTTATTGATGATGCCATCAAGGTCGGCGCAGTCGCGGTTATCGCCAGGCCAGAGGCGCGGGTCAGTGGCGCTGTCCATATCAAGGCGGATGAGCCAAGGCGTGTATTTTCTTTGGCTGCAGCGCGTTTTTTTGCTCGCGCGCCCAAAATTTTGGTCGCGGTAACCGGAACCAATGGCAAAACATCGACTGTCGAAATGGCGCGGCAATTGTGGCGGCAGATGGGCCTGGTTTCTGCGTCGATCGGGACATTGGGCATCACCACCGCCGATGAGCAGGTGAAAACAGGGCTCACCACCCCCGACATCGTAACATTTTTATCCAACCTCGCTGGTTTGGCGCGCGAAGGCGTTACGCATCTGGCCTATGAGGCATCAAGCCACGGCCTTGACCAATATCGCACCGAAGGGCCGCGCATTGCCGCTGGTGCTTTCACCAATTTATCGCGCGATCACCTCGATTATCACCACGATATGGAGAGGTATTTCGCAGCCAAGATGCGGATATTCGATGAAGTCGTGGCGGATGATGGCGCGGCGGTGATCTGGGTCGATGATGCGTGGTCGGACCGTGCCATAGAGCGCGCGCGTGCGCGCGGGTTGCGCCTGCTCACCGTGGGGGCGCGCGGCGAAGCGATACGCTTGCTGGAGCGGACCCCCACCGCATTGGGTCAGACATTGCGGCTCGCCGTGGCTGAATTGGGCGAACGCACCGTCAACTTGCCACTGATCGGAGCCTATCAAGCGGCCAATGCGCTGGTCGCTGCGGGGTTAGCCATCGCAACCGGCAGCGATAGCGCGCGCGTTCTTGAGGCACTTGGCCGATTGCAGCCTGTGCGCGGTCGGCTGGAACGGGCGGGCCTAACCCGATGCGGTGCGCCAATCTATATCGATTATGCGCATACGCCCGATGCGCTGATCGCCGCGCTTGACGCCCTGCGCCCCCATGCCACGGGGCGAATCATCCTCGTTTTCGGGGCGGGCGGAGATCGCGATGCTGGCAAGCGCCCTGAAATGGGCGCCGCCGCAGTGCGCGGTGCGGACATCGTGATCGTTACTGACGACAACCCCCGAGGCGAAGATCCGGCCACTATCCGAAACGCCATATTGTCCGCCGCCCCCGGCGCGCGCGACATTGGCGACCGGCGCGCGGCAATTGCTGCCGCCATCGGGCTGGCCGAGGCGGGTGATATCATCATCATTGCTGGCAAGGGGCACGAGCAAGGGCAAATTATCGGCCGCGGACCAGAAATGCGGATCATCCCATTTGACGATGCCGAAATCGCACGCCAAGAGGCCGGGCAATGAGCAAAGAATCTCTCTGGACTTCGGTCGAAATATCCCGCGCAACCGACGGGCGTGCCAATGCTGATTTTGAGGTTAGCGGCATTACCTTTGACAGCCGCGAAGTCGGCCCGGGTGATTTATTCATTGCGCTTCGTGGTGAGCATGATGACGGTCATCGTTTTGTCGAGCAGGCTTTTGCCGCTGGAGCAACTGGTGCAATTGTCGATGTTCCAGTCGTCGGCCCTCATATTTTAGTCAAAGACACGATGACAGCGCTGGAGGCGTTAGGCCGTGCGGCCAGAGCGCGCACCAAGGGTCGCATTATCGGGGTGACAGGATCGGTTGGTAAAACCGGGACTAAAGAAGCGCTGGCCGAGGCATTGGAACGCCACAAGCCGAGCCGTGTCCATCGGTCCGTCAAAAGTTATAACAATCATACGGGTGTTCCATTGAGCCTGGCGCGGATGCCGCGGGACAGCGAGTATGCGGTGTTCGAAATGGGAATGAACCACGCGGGCGAGCTGAGCGCGCTTACCGCGATGGTCCGCCCGCATGTGGCCATCGTCACCACGATTGCGCCCGCGCATATTGGCTATTTCTCATCGATAGAAGCCATTGCCGATGCCAAAGCCGAAGTGTTTTCTGGGCTAGAGCCTGATGGTGTCGCTATTATCCCATTTGACAGCCCTTTTTGCGCCCGCCTGGCCGATGCGGCGCGCGGGGCTGGTGCGCGCGTCATTACCTTTGGCACTCTGGCTGGGGCAGATGTTCGCGCACGCGATTGGGTGAGTGATGCGACCAGCGGCGGCAGCCTGATTACGGCGGAGTTGCCGGGCGCAAGCCTGTGTTTCTCGCTTGCTCCGCCGGGTGATCACTGGGTAGCCAATGCGATGGCTGTGTTGGCGGCTGTGCTGGCGGTGGGGTCTGACCTTGCCGCTGCGGGGCTGGCTTTGGCCGAGCTCCCCGGGCTGATCGGGCGCGGGGCGCGCCACTGGCTATCGCGACCCGGCGGCGATGTCCTGCTGATCGACGAAAGTTATAATGCCAACCCGGCGTCCATGTCCGCCACATTGGCGTCGCTTGGCCGTGAACCGGCAATGCGGCGGATCGCCGTGCTTGGCGCGATGAAGGAATTGGGGGCCGGCAGCGATGAATTTCATGCCGCGCTCGCCGATGAATTGATCGCGGCGCGCGTCGATATGGCCCTATTAGTCGGCGAAGAGATGGATGCGCTTGCCAAAACCCTTGTCGGACGGGTGGAGTTCGCCCATGACAATGCGCTTGAACCAGCACTTGAATGGCTTAGCGCGCAGTTGCGAGCGGGCGATGTGGTGTTGGTCAAAGGGTCCAATTCAATCGGCCTGTCGCGCATTGTCAGTGCGTTGACGGGCGGAGACGCATAATGTTGTATCTGCTCGCCGAATGGCTAGGTTTTCCCGGGCCGCTCAACCTCGTTCGCTATTTGTCGTTTCGCTCGGGTGCGGCGATTGCAACGGCGTTGATGATTGGCCTCGTCATCGGCCCGCGTTTCATCATCATGCTGCGCGCCAAGCAGGGCAAGGGGCAGCCAATCCGCGAAGATGGCCCGCAAACGCACCTGGCCAAGCGTGGGACGCCGACGATGGGCGGACTTATGATACTGATTTCGCTTATCATTTCGTCCTTAATTTGGATGGATCTGTCGAATAGTTTGGTGTGGGCTTGTCTGTTTGTGACCGCAGGTTTTGGAGCGATTGGCTTTGCCGATGACTATGACAAGGTAACCAAGCGAAGTCACAAGGGTGTTTCAGGGCGCGTGCGCTTGTTGATGGAGTTTGCCGTCGCGGGCATCGCCTGTGTCTTGATCCTCGATAGGACGGGGACCGACCTCTATCTGCCATTTGTCAGCGGCATGTCGGTTCACCTTGGCTATTTCTATTATGTTTTTGCGATGTTCGTGATTGTCGGGGCGGGTAATGCCGTGAATCTGACGGATGGGCTCGATGGGCTTGCGACATTCCCGGTTATCATCGCCAGCCTGACCTTTCTCATCATTGTCTATTTGACCGGAAATGTGAAATTTGCCGAATATCTGGGCATTCCGCACATTCCTGGCGCGGGCGATCTCGCGATATTTTGCGGGGCGATGATCGGCGCGGGGCTGGCGTTTTTGTGGTTTAACGCGCCGCCCGCCGCCGTGTTCATGGGCGATACCGGCAGCCTGGCACTGGGCGGGGCCTTGGGGGCCATAGCTGTAACGGCCCAGCATGAAATTGTGCTCGCCATTGTGGGCGGGCTGTTCGTGATCGAGGCATTGTCGGTCATCATCCAGGTGTTTTACTATAAACGCACGGGCAAGCGGGTGTTTCGCATGGCGCCGATCCACCACCATTTTGAACAGCTTGGCTGGGCTGAATCGACCGTGGTTATCCGTTTCTGGATCGTGTCCATCGTTTTAGCGCTGGCGGGTCTCGCCACGCTCAAGATTCGGTGACCAGCGGGCAAGCCCCTCTCCTATCAACTGGAGCGGTCTTTCCGCTCGGGCCGGACTTTGCCGGTCGCCGATACGCGGTGCTCGGGCTGGCGCGCTCTGGCTTGGCAACGGTGACGGCGTTGATCGCCGCTGGGGCGCGGGTCACGGCATGGGATGACAGACCTGAGGCATGCGATGCTGCGGTGGCGCTGGGCGCGGATATTGCTGATTTGTTGAGCATTGACCTGTCGGGCATAGCGGGCGTGGTGGTGTCACCCGGCGTGCCGATCAACCGCCATCCAATTGCGGAGGCGGCGCGCGCGGCCCACGTGCCGATCATTGGCGATATCGAATTATTTGCACAAGCGAGAGCGCATCTGCCGCCGCACAAGGTGGTCGGCATCACTGGAACCAACGGCAAATCGACCACCACGGCGCTGATCCATCACATATTGAAAAATGCTGGCGTGCCGACGACAATGGGCGGCAACATTGGCCTGCCGATATTGGCGCAGGCGGCTTTGCCAGCGGGCGGCGTCACTGTGCTCGAACTGTCGAGCTATCAGATTGATCTGACACATAGCCTTGACCTCGACGTCGCGGTGTTGCTCAATATCACACCCGATCATCTCGATCGCTATGACGGCGATTTCATGGCCTATGCCGCGTCAAAAGAGCGGCTATTCACTATGCAGAGCAAGGGTCAGGTTGCGGTTATCGCCACCGATGACGAACCGTCGGCGATGATCGCATCGCGCATCAACCACCGCCTGCACCGCGTATCTGCCCGCGATATTGATTCCTCTGCACAGACGCGCTGGCCGGCGCTGCAAGGGCCGCATAATGCGCAAAACGCAGCGGCGGCGGCGGTGGTTTGCCGTGCGCTGGGACTTGATGACGAGGCGATAGAGCGCGGCCTTGCCACCTATCCCGGCCTGCCGCACCGGATGGAGCGGGTGGCGGAGGTGGGCGGTGTGCTGTTCATCAACGACAGCAAGGCGACCAATGCAGCATCGGCTGCCCCGGCGCTCGCCGCCTATCCGCCCGTCGTTGGCCGCGCGCGTATCCACTGGATCCTTGGCGGGCTGGCCAAGGGCGAGGGGCTGGGCGAATGCGAGGCGTGGCTGGGTCATGTCGCGCACGCCTATCTGATTGGCGATGCGGCGGCGATGTTTGCGCGTGCGCTGGGAAGTCGCGTGCCAAGCAGCTATAGCGGCACCGTGGAACAAGCGGTGGCGGATGCAGCGCACGCGGCACAGAGCGGCGATGCCGTGCTATTATCCCCCGCCTGCGCATCGTTCGATCAATTTCGCGATTTTGAAGCGCGCGGTGATGCCTTTCGCGCCGCCGTTGTGCCGTTATCGGGGGGCGGGCAATGAGCAAAACCAGCGATGTCGAGGTTGAAACCCCGTTCATTCCCCAAGAGCTTCATGGCCGGCGCCGCCCACAGCCATTGTCACGCGCAGACCGCAGTGCGCTTTCCACTTGGTATGCAGAGGTGGATCGCGGGATGTTGATGATGATCCTCGGACTGATGGCCATCGGCCTGGTCGCCGTTGCGGTCGCATCACCAGTGGGCGTGAGGGCCGCCGCGCGCCGCGGACAAAATATGAGCGAGCTCTATTATTTGTGGCGGCAATTATTCTGGGTCTGCACCGGGATTGGCATCATGATTTTCATCGGCATGCGCGACAAATTGCAAATCAGGCACCTGGCGATGTGGGGCACAATAGGCGGCATCACCCTGTTGTTTGGCGTGTTGTTGTTCGGCCATGAAGTCAATGGCTCGACGCGCTGGCTGGGCAGTGGAGCCATGCGGTTGCAACCATCCGAATTTTTGAAGCCGTTATTCGCGGTGACGATGGCGTGGATATTATCGTGCCGCGTAGAGGATGAGGCATTGCCCGTCTATTGGCTCACAGGCATAACCACCGGCCTGATTGCCTTGCTGTTGATGATGCAGCCCGATTTTGGCCAAACAATCCTGTTCGTCGCGACATGGGTCGTGCTGGTGTTTGTGGCGGGGTTGCCGATGCGGATCATGGCCTGGCTGGGCGGTGCATGCGTGGGCAGCGTCGTGCTGGCCTATTTTTTCTACGAAAATGGCCGCAACCGCATCAATGCCTTCCTTTTCGGTGAGGGCGATGGGCACCAGGTTGACCGTGGCCTCGATACATTGGCGAACAGCGGCTTGATCGGCAGCGGCCCCTTTACCGGCACCGAAAAATTCCGCCTGCCAGAGGCGCATACCGATTATATCTATTCGGTGATTGGCGAAGAATTTGGCCTGTTTGCCTGTGCGGGCATATTGCTCATCTATGTCGCATTGGTGGTGCGCGTGCTTCAGCGGATGCGCGAAGAGCGCGACCAGTTCGTGATCTTGGCCGGGACCGGCCTCGTTGTGCAATTTGGCGGGCAGGTGCTGATCAACATTGCGGTCAACCTCCATATGGTTCCGTCAAAGGGGATGACGTTGCCGTTTATCAGCTATGGCGGCTCATCGCTGTGGGCATTGTCAATTTCAATGGGGTTGTTGCTGGCGCTTACCCGGCGTAACCCTTATCGCGCATCACCTATCAACCTGTCAGGATGGATTTCCCGATGAATATATCACGCCATTTTGTTTTGGCTGCGGGGGGCACGGGTGGGCATATGATGCCGGCATATGCGCTCGCGACAGAGCTGATGGCGCGCGGGCATATCGTCGCTCTGGTGACCGATGATCGGGGGAGCCGCATAGCCGGTGCGCCATCAGCTATGCAGGTGCACATCCTTCCTGCGGGGCGGCTGAGCGGCGGACCGCTGGGTTGGGCGCGCGCCGCACGTTCGATTTGGCGCGGGCGCGCAATGGCCCGCGAACTGTTCAGGGCGTTTGAGCCTGCTGCGGTCATCGGCTTTGGCGGATACCCTGCATTGCCGACGCTGCTGGCCGCGCGTGCGGACAATTTACCCAGTTTGATTCACGAACAGAATGCCGTGCTAGGGCGGGTAAACCGCCTGTTGGCGCGCGGTGTCGGGGCGATTGCGACTGCCTACCCCGATGTTGCGCGATTACCGCCATCGGCGGCATCGAAGGTGCACCTCGTGGGAAACCCTGTCCGCGAAGAAGTGCGTCAATTGCGCACTGAGGGCTTTCCGTCATTGGATGGCGACGGTGTGTTTCGCTTGCTCGTTACCGGCGGCAGCCAGGGTGCGAGCATTTTGGGCGAGATTGTGCCCGACGCGCTGAGTTTGATGCCATTGTCGTTTCGGCAGCGATTGCAGGTGACGCAGCAATGCCGCGCCGAAGATATTGAGCGGGTGCGCGCCACCTATGCGGCGCACAATATTCCGGCCAACCTGATGACCTATATCGACGATATGCCAGAAAAATTGCGCTGGGCGCACCTGGTCATCGCGCGGGCTGGCGCGTCGACAATTGCCGAGCTGAGCTGTGCCGGAAGACCAGCGATATTTGTGCCCTTACCCAGCGCAACCAACGATCATCAGACGCACAATGTGCGCGAAATGGTCGCGGTTGGGGCGGCGCGCTCAATTGCGCAGCACAAGTTTACGGCGGTCGAATTGGCCAAACAGATGCAGAAATTGGCGCTTGAGCCAGGCGCGCTAGAAAATGCGGCGACCCGCGCGCTGGGGGTTGGCCGACCCAATGCAACCAGCGATTTGGCTGACCTGGTCGAACAGTCGGGCGGGGCACCGTTGATGGATGTTATTCGCGTCGGTGCGGCTGCACCAAAGCCACAGCGAAAAACCGTAGGGGCTGGGGTATGAAAGGCGTCGCAGTCATGTTTGCCGGAGACGCGAAATGAAAGGCGTCG
>JBEBJX010000010.1:0-38799 GCA_040079655.1 Sphingopyxis sp.
CATGGGGTGCGGTGCTATAGGGGTGACCATGTTGGCGGGTCTTCTGCTGCATCGCAATTTGGCGATATGGTGGGTTTGCCGATAATGGTAATGATCCGGTCGAGTATTTCATTCACCCCTTCCCCAGTTGCGCCGGACAGGGTCATCACCGCAACCGCGCCGGCCTTTTCAAGCTTCTTGACCAGTTTAGCCAAGGTTTTGGGCTCGACAATATCGCTTTTGTTCAGCCCAACAATTTGCGGCTTGTCGGTCAGATCAGCGCCATAGGCTTCCAGCTCTGCATTGACCGTTTGATAGGCACCAAGCGGATCAACGCCCGCCGCATCGACCAGATGCAGCAACACGCGGCACCGTTCGATATGCCCCAAAAAGCGGTCACCAATGCCTGCGCCTTCTGATGCGCCCTCAATCAACCCGGGGATGTCAGCGATAACGAAATCGCTCCCCTTGTGCCGCACCATACCAAGCTTGGGCTGAATGGTGGTAAAGGGATAATCGCCAACCTTGGCCTTGGCATTGCTGACCGCGTTGACAAAGGTCGATTTGCCAGCATTGGGCAGGCCAGTCAGCCCGACATCGGCGAGCAGTTTGAGCCGCAGCCACACCCACATTTCTTCGCCCGGCCAGCCCATGCCATGCTGGCGCGGGGCGCGGTTGGTGGCAGTTTTATAACTGGCGTTTCCGCGCCCGCCATCGCCGCCGCGCAGCAAGGTAAGGCGCTGGCCGACCCGGGTCAGATCGGCAATCAAGCTGCGTTCCTCATCATCGGACAAAATCTGGGTGCCGACCGGAACTTTAATGACGATATCGTCGCCGCCCGCGCCGGTGCAATCACTTCCGCGTCCGCCTTGGCCACGTGGGGCCTTGAAATGCTGGGTATAGCGAAAATCGATCAGCGTGTTGAGGCCGGCCACGGCTTCAAATATAATATCGCCACCCTTGCCGCCATTACCGCCATTGGGGCCGCCATATTCTTCGTATTTTTCGCGCCTGAAACTGACAGCGCCAACGCCGCCCGCGCCAGAGCGGATAAAGATTTTTGCTTGATCAAGGAAATGCATAGTCGTGTGCCCATAGGGCCAACGCAGCTTGATTGCTAGGGTCGAGCGCCTAGCTTTGTGGATGTCATGCCCGAAAGGCTATTATCCGTCCCTTGATAAGCTCTGTCGCAAGGGCGCGCGATGTTTCGCGTGGCAAGCCGAGCGCCCCTGCCATGGTTTCGCCCATCAACGCATCACCCAGCGCCATCAGCACCAGCGCCAGCGTGTCTTCGTGCATTAATTGTTTTTCGTCTCCATGCGGCGACAGATCATCGATGAGGTGATGAATGGCATCGACAATGGGGTCGAGCGCGCCTTCATTACCGGTCATCAGCATCCAGGTGGCCAGCGCCCCAGCGCCGCCATCGCTAAAAGCATCAAAGGCAAGGTCAACAATTTCGCGAACATTGCGGTCATCGCCGTCGGCCTCGGTCATTTTTTCTGCAATGGCATCGCATACAGTTTCGGTCAGATAGCTGGCCAGTGCCTTTTGCAATTCGGCGGCGCTACCGAAATGGTGGAGCAAATTGGCATGGGTGCGCCCAATACGGCCCGACACAGCCTTTAGCGTGACGGCCTGCGGGCCCGCTTCGATCAATATATCGCGTGCCGCATCAAGCGCCAATTGACGCGAAGCGGTGTGTGACAGGCGACGGCGCACTATTGACATTATTGTAAGCTTCCTTATTCCCTTACTGCACCTTGACTCTAGAGAAGCACAAATGTCCAGCCTTTCGCTCTCCCCCACACTTTCCCCTACTCCGGCTGACCTCGTTATCACCCCGCGCGACCGTCGATTTGGCCGCATCGGCGCCCAGCCGCGCTGGTGGGCCGATGGTGATCCGGTCGCCACCGCTTATTACAACGCGCTATCGGTCACTTTTCCGCGCGGCGAGGCGATGTTTATCGAGGCGGTCAAAGCGCACCGCGATGGCGCTTCGCCCAAATTGGCCGCCGAGATTCGCGCCTTTACTGCGCAAGAAGTGATGCATAGCCGCGAGCATGTGGCGTTCAACCGCAAGATCGAGGAAGCTGGCTACGACCTCAGCGAACTCAATGCCGATGTCGAAGAGATATTGGCGATACTGGCTTCGCGCCCGCAGATGGTCAATTTGCTCGCGACGATTGCATTGGAACACTATACCGCGATGATGGCGGCGGATATGCTTGGCCGCCATGATTTCCTGGCCAAAAGCGATCCCGAATGGGCCGATCTGTGGCGCTGGCACGCGATCGAGGAGATTGAGCATAAGGGCGTGGCCTATGACACATTTCTTCATGCGACGCGCGATTGGTCGCGGCTGAAACGCTGGCGTGCGAAATCGATGGTGATGTTGCTGGTGACGATGCGGTTCTGGCCGCGCAGGGTCAAAGGGATGAAGGCGCTGCTGCGGCAGGATGGCCTCAGCGGCTGGCGGGTGGCGGCGCGGATCTGGTGGTTTCTGCTTGGCAAGCCTGGCGTGTTGCGGCGGTTGATCCCGGCATGGATTGCCTATTTCATGCCCGGATTTCACCCGTGGAACCATGATGACCGCGCGCTGATCGGCAAATATGACAGCGCATTTGGTGACGCTAATGTCACAGAGACCGTTGCCGCCTAGCGCGATCATCGCTACGCATGGACGATGATGATTGCTCCAACGATAGAGACGCCGCGATTGCGGCTGCGCGCCGCAGAAATGCGCGACTTTGATGGTTATGCCGCGACGTGGGCGGACGAAGCCGTGGTGCGCCACATCGGCGGCAATATTCGCACCCGAAACGAAAGCTGGATGCGGTTTATCGGCCTGCCGGGTATGTGGTCGCTGATGGGCTATGGCTATTGGGTGTTCGCCGATCGTTTGAGCGATCGGTTCATAGGCACTGGTGGATTATTCTGGCTCGATCGCGGGCTTGGCGCATTAGAGGGCGTGCCCGAAGCCGGCTGGGCCTTTGCCGCCAATGCCTGGGGCAAGGGCTATGCCAGCGAAGCGATGGGCGCGGCGCTTGGCTGGGCGGACGATGTGCTTGGCACAGATGAAGTGCGCTGCATTATCAACCCGGGGCACGGTGCGTCGGAACGGGTGGCGGCCAAGCTTGGCTTTGCTCAAACGGGGAGCGAAATGCTCCACGACGAGCTGATCAATGTTTATGCGCGGGTGCGGGGGGCCTCCTGCGCCCCAATTAAATAGGGACTGTCCCTATTTATTCCTATTTATTCACGCGGCGAGCGGCATCGGTGCACAAAGGTCGGCGGCGGCATCCGCATCGCCTTCTTCATATAAAGCGCAAGACACCGTGGTGCCGCGTGCCGCGTTGCTCCGTTGCTCGCTTCGTCCGATGGCTCTGAAACCAAGCTTGCGTAGCACCGCGCCCGACGCCGCATTGTCGATGAAATGGCCAGAGGTGAGGCGGGGCAGGCGGTTGGCACGCGCAATGGCCATCACCGCGCGGCCCGCCTCGGTGGCAAAACCCCGACCCCAATGCGCGCGCGCGATCCAATAGCCGAGTTCGAGTTGACCCTCACGCTGATGAATACCGATTCCACCAATGATGCGCGGCTGGGCAGCGCCGCGCAGCAGGATGAGCAGGCGCGGCAACAGTGGTTCATCGGGAAGGTCGATGAACGATGCGGCCTGTGCGGGGCCATAGGGCCAGGGCAGGGAAGCGAGGTTTCGCGCTACGGCTTCATCGCCGATAGCGGCGGCGAGTGCGGGTGCATCCTCGGTAAATCCGGGCCGTAAATACAGCCGATCGGTACGGGCAAACATAGACTCAACTCCTCTTTCTCGGTCGCCCCTGCACATCTTTGGTGACAGGTTAACGACATTGGTAGTGGGAGACTTTAGGCCGTTCCTTTGATGGGGCAGGGCGCACGAAAATGGACCCAAACGCAAAAAAGGGAGACGGTGGATGACCCGTCTCCCTTTTGTCCAGTCCGTTTTGGCCGTTTGGCCTGTTCAGTCTGGTGGCCAAAACCTGGCCGGGGGGTCATCCGCTTTCGGACAACCCCAGTGGTTATCCGATTATTCGGCTGCGGCCATCATGACATCAACCGACACATATTTGCGGCCAAGTTTGCCATCGTGGAATCGCACGCGGCCATCGGCGGTCGCAAACAGTGTATGATCGCGGCCAAGCCCGACATTGATACCTGGGTAAAATTTGGTGCCGCGCTGGCGCACGAGAATATTCCCGCCGATCACTTCCTGACCGCCAAATTTTTTCACGCCCAGGCGCTTACCGGCTGAGTCGCGACCATTGCGCGATGAACCGCCTGCTTTTTTATGTGCCATGGTTAAGTCTCCTGAATCTCTATCTGGGTCGCAAAGGGGGCTTATTCAGCCGCCGCTTTCTTTGGCGCAGCTTTTTTCGCTGCGGGCTTCTTTGCTGGTGCCGCATCGTCGGCCGCGACCGCTGGTGCCGCTGCTTCGGCCTTCGCGGGTTTGGCCTTCTTTGCCTCGGCACCAATGGCAACAATCTTGAGCAAGGTCAGCGATTGGCGGTGGCCCTGTTTGCGGCGATAATTGTGGCGGCGCTTTTTCTTGAAAACGATGATTTTTTCACCGCGGCCTTGTGCGACAATTTCTGCGGCAACCGTTAAGCCAGTGGTTGATGTCAATTCGCCGCCATCGCCCGCAAGCAGAACATCGGTCAGATCAACCTTGTCGCCAATAGCGCCGACAATTTTTTCAACGGTGATTTTGTCTCCAGCGGCAACGCGATACTGCTTGCCGCCAGTGCGCACGATAGCGAACATGACCAATATACCTTCAAACAAAAAACATTATGAACCCGTATAAGAGCAGGCTGTATGAGGAGCATGTTGCCCCAAAGTCAGTTGCCGCTATGCGGGAAAGACCGCGCCACTAACGATTTGTCCCTTGTGTGTCAACGCAAAAGGGGTGTATTTCCAACCTCTCGTTGGCAAATATTCCGTCTCCGCTTGCGCAAAATGCTTGCCCACCATAGAGCGAGCCATGGCTATCACAACGCGCCTTATTCCGGTTATTCTGATGGCTTGCGGCCAGTCCGCATGCACAGCCGTTGATATGAGCACCTTTCCCTCGCTGGCGCGCAGACCAATTGAGCAGCGTGCGGATGTGGCGCCCGCCTCTGCGCCAAGTGCGCCTGCGCCAGAGCTGGTCAGTGCAACATTGACCGAAGCGATTCGCGCGCTGGCCCGCGATGCCGATGCGGGGGATGCGGCATTCCAAGCGTCGCTTGGCGCCAATCGGGCGATGATCAGCGCTGGGCGCGGCGCACTTGGCGGGAGCGAGGCATGGGCCAGAGCCGAGATGGCCTATTCGCGATTAGAGGCGGCGCATGGCCCCACGGTTTTTGCTCTAGCTGAGCTGGACCGGCTGGCGATTGATGCTGGCGCGGCGGGTCATGAGGCGTCGGCCGTGCTTATCGCGCGCGAACAGGCGCGTGTAGCGGCGTTGGTCGAGGCGCAAATACAGATTTTGCGCGCATTACAGCGCTAACGAACGATCATCCACCGAACGACCCTAAATATTTGGTCAAAGAGGAAAATAACCATGGCAAAAGGCCAAATGAAATCGAACCGTGAAACCCGCAAACCAAAAGCGGAAAAAGCACCCAAGCAAAATGCATCAAATCCATCGACCAAGGCAGGCGTGGTCAAGGGGCTAGAGAATTTTAAGAATTAGGCGCTTTATTCTGGCTCCTCCGCCGCTTCTTGCGCAAGCCATTCTTCAAGCCATTTGATTGTATAATTACCGTTGATAACGTCGGGGTCACGCAGCAGTTTTTGGTGGAGCGGGATCGTCGTTTTGACGCCCTCGACCACCATTTCCTCAAGCGCGCGGCGCAAGCGCATCAAGCATCCTTCGCGGGTGCGGCCATAGACGATCAGCTTGGCGATCATCGAATCATAATAGGGGGGGATACGGTATCCCGTATATAGCCCGCTATCGACACGAACATGCATACCGCCCGCAGCATGGTAATTTTTAACAAGGCCGGGCGATGGCGCAAACGTCACCGGGTCTTCGGCATTGATCCGGCATTCGATCGCATGGCCAGTAAAACGCAAATCCTCTTGGCGCACCGACAAAGGCCGCCCTTCGGCGACGCGGATTTGCTCGCGAACCAGATCAAGCCCGGTAATCATTTCGGTAACAGGGTGCTCGACTTGCAGCCTTGTGTTCATCTCGATGAAATAGAATTCGCCATTTTCCCAAAGAAACTCGATAGTTCCCGCCCCGCGATAGCCCATGTCGGCCATGGCTTTCGACACGATACCGCCCATCCGTGCGCGATCATCGGCGGAAATGACGGGTGAGGGCGCTTCTTCCAAAACCTTTTGGTGGCGGCGTTGCAACGAACAATCACGCTCACCCAAATGGATGGCATTGCCGTTGCCGTCGCCAAATATCTGAAACTCTATGTGGCGCGGATTGCCGAGATATTTTTCAATATAGACGGTGGCATCGCCAAAGGCTGCCTTGGCCTCTGACCCCGCTTGTTGCATGAGGGTTTCAAGATCGTCAGGCGATGTGCACACTTTCATGCCGCGCCCGCCGCCGCCTGATGCGGCCTTGATGATGACGGGGTAGCCGACGATTTCGGCAATCTTGCGCGCCTCTGTCGGGTCGCTGACCGCGCCGTCGCTGCCCGGAACCAGCGGCAGACCGAGCGCACCCGCAGTGCGCTTTGCCTCAACCTTGTCGCCCATGGTGCGGATATGCTCGGGCTTGGGGCCGATAAAGATCAGCCCGTGCGCCTCGATAATTTCGGCAAATTGGGCGTTTTCAGATAAAAACCCATAGCCAGGATGGATAGCATCGGCATGGCTGATTTCGGCCGCGCTGATGATGGATGGGATATTGAGATAGCTGTCTCTGGCCGCTGGTGGGCCAATACAAATGGCCTCATCCGCCAGCCGCACATGCATGGCGTCGGCGTCTGCGGTAGAGTGGACGGCAACCGTTCGGATGCCCATTTCATGCGCGGCGCGGTGGATGCGTAGCGCAATTTCACCGCGATTGGCGATGAGTAATTTCTCTATACCCATCTCAGGCGACGACAAATAATGGTTGATCGAACTCAACGGGCTGGCCGCTTGTCACGAGCATTTTGACAAGTTTGCCACCGTGCGGTGCTGCAATGGCGTTCATGACTTTCATCGCTTCGATGATAATGATGGTTTCCCCCTCTGCCACAGCATCGCCCACCGATTTGAATGGCGGAGCGCCGGGTTCGGGTTGGAGAAATACTGTGCCAACCATCGGCGACTTGACAGCATCGCCATGCTCTTCGGCGATGGGATTTGCGGCGGCGGCAGTGGCAGGTGCGGCGGTGGCAGTGAGGGGTGCGGCGGCAACGGGCGCGGCGATCATAGATGTCGCTGCGACACTGGACGATTGCCGTGCAACGCGAATCCGGCGGTCATTATCCTCAACCTCGATTTCCGTGAGGTCTGTGTCGGTCAGCAGTTGCGCCAATTCGCGCACCAATTCGACATCAACCTTCATGGCGGCATTTTTTGCGTGAGCGGGCGATTTATCATCGGCCATTATCATTAATCCCTTTGTCTTTAGATTCGCCTTTGGGCGTCAGGACTCTATTTATTTTATTCCGCCTTTTCCGAGCCGTTCGATGGGTTCATCTCACTCGAAAAGGCTCTATAGTCAAAGAGCGGCGGCCGCGTCCAGCGCCAGCGTGTACGAATGGGCCCCATGGCCCGCAAAGGCCGCCCGCGCTGCCATGCCGACATAGCTGTGATGACGAAAGGGTTCGCGCAGCGTCGGGTCGGACAAATGCACCTCTATCACCGGCACGCTTATGGCCTTTATCGCGTCTAACAGCGCGATAGACGTGTGGGTATAGGCCCCGGCATTGAGCAAAACCGCCTTTGCGCTCGCGGCCTGTGCCTCGTGTAACCAGTCGATGAGATGCCCTTCATGGTTTGATTGCCGCATGTCTATGGCCACACCCAGCGAGGCCGCTTGTTCTGTCAACATTGCGCCAATGTCGTCCAGCGTTTGCGAGCCATAAATCTCTGGCTCACGCGTGCCTAGCAGGTTGATATTAGGGCCATTTAAGACAAATATGAGCGGCAAAGATGCCATGGGCTGCGGGGTTCCTATTCGATGATGTCATCGCTGTTTATGGCCGTATCGCAAACGGTTGTCCAATGACGATAGTGCGCGTAAGATTGCCCCATGGGGTTGGCGATACCAGTAAACCTTGTCGAGCATGATCCGCGATGGCAGGCACAGGCGGAGGGGTATATGCGCCTGCTTGACCCGTTGGGCGATGTGATTATTGCCATTCACCATATCGGATCAACGGCGGTGCCGGGCCTTATGTCCAAACCCGTCATCGACCTGATGCCGATTGTCACCAGCCTTACAACATTCGATTCGCGGCGCGGCGATGTCGAGGCGCTGGGCCTGGGGTGGCATGGCGAATTTGGCGTCGATGGGCGGCGCTTTTGCACGCTCAATGCTTCGGATGGGCTGCGGCTCGCCAATGTGCATTTTTACGAGGCGGGCTCTGCGCATGCCCGGCGACATTTGGCGTTTCGCGATTATTTGCGCGCCTTTCCCCGCGTCGCTGCGGCGTATCGGCGCGATAAATTGCGCGCCGGCGCTATCCACCCCGATGACAGCGTTGCCTATAGCGGTGAAAAAGGGGCGTGGATCCGCGAGACAGAAGCCAAAGCGCTCATCTGGTATGGTGACGGCGGGGGTGATGCCTGTTAGAGCGGCGGGAATGACAGCTGAGATTCCCGCATCCATGACAGCCACAACCATAGCCATCACCATCAATGGCGAGGTGCGCCGTGTCGCGGACGGTATCAGCATTGCCGCGCTGGTGGGCGAAATTGGCCTCAATCCCAAAAAGGTCGCGGTAGAGCGCAATCTGGAAATTGTCCCCAGGTCGCGCTTGGGTGAAGTGACGCTGGCCGATGGCGACGCGCTCGAAATCGTGCATATTGTCGGTGGCGGGTGAAATGAGCACGAGTGATACATGGACCGTCGCGGGCCGCACCTTCACATCGCGCCTGATAGTCGGGACGGGCAAGTATAAAGATTTTGCACAAAATGCGGCTGCGGTTGCAGCATCGGGGGCGGAGATCGTCACGGTCGCGGTGCGCCGCGTCAATGTGTCGGACCCGAGTGCGCCGATGCTGACCGATTTTATCGACCCCGCGAAAATCACCTATCTGCCCAATACGGCGGGATGTTTTGATGCCGATAGCGCGATCCGTACATTGCGCCTGGCGCGTGAAGCGGGCGGCTGGGACTTGGTCAAGCTCGAGGTGCTGGGCGAGGCACGCACCCTCTATCCCAATATGCGCGAGACGCTTCACGCCACCGAAGTGTTGGCCAATGAGGGCTTTCTCCCCATGGTCTATTGCGTCGATGACCCGATTGCGGCCAAGCAGCTGGAGGATGCCGGTGCGGTGGCCATCATGCCACTGGGCGCGCCGATCGGCTCGGGCCTCGGCATCCAGAACCGCGTCACTATCCGGCTTATTGTCGAGGGGGCGGGTGTCCCCGTGCTGGTCGATGCGGGCGTCGGCACGGCATCTGATGCAGCGGTGGCGATGGAGCTGGGCTGTGATGGTGTGCTGATGAACACCGCCATTGCCGAGGCCAAGGACCCGGTGTTGATGGCAAGCGCGATGAAGGCGGCGGTCATTGCTGGGCGGATGGCCTATCGCGCGGGCCGCATGGCGACGCGCAAATATGCCGACCCCAGCAGCCCGTTGGCGGGGTTGATATAGAGGTATATAGCGGCCCTAATACCCGCCCAGTCGCGCAAAATGATCGCGCAAGAAACTGCTGCTACCCCACGCTTGTTCCAGCGGGCGGGCGCGTTTCAGGGTGAAGCCGATGTCATATTCATCGGTCATGCCGATGCCGCCGTGGAGCTGCACCGCCTCGCGGCTCATCAGGTGGAGCGTGTCATTGGCGCGCGATTTGGCGAGCGCGGCGGCTTGGCTCGTGTCGCCCCCGCTATCAAGCGTAGTCAGCGCGGCCTCAATCGCGCTGCGGGTCAGCTCGATCTCGGTGAACAGGCCGGCCATGCGGTGCTGGAGCGCCTGAAACGTCGCCAGCACTTGCCCGAATTGCACGCGTTGTTTGAGGTAATCGAGCGTGGTGTCGAACGCCTGCAATGTCATCCCGAACATTTCGCACGAGGTGATGATCCGCGCGCGATCGAGGACATTCGCCAGCAACGCATCACCGCCGCCCATCAGCCTATCCGCCGCCACGCCATTAAAAGCGATCTCGGCATGGCTGCGAAAATCAACCATGCGGCGGCGCGCGCGCGCCACCCCCGCCGCGTCACCATCAACAAGGTAGAGGCCGGTTTTTCCATCTTCACGAGCAGCGACCACGAACAATCCGGCGCTGTCGCCTTCGGCCACGAACATTTTGGTGCCCGTGATTTTGCCGTCCGATACGCTGGCGCTGATCGCCGCAGGGTCGTGGCGCGGGGTTTCATCGACCGCAAGCGTGGCGACAAGTTCTCCACTGGCGATGGCGGGCAAATAGCGCGCCTTTTGCGCTTCATCACCGCCGAGGATGATCGCCGATGCGGCAATCGCGCTGGCAAGCAGCGGGCTGGCGGTGAGGGTGCGCGCGCATTCTTCGGCCACTAGGCCCAGGCTCATCCAGCCAAAATCAACGCCGCCATGCGCTTCGGGGATGATGATTCCGGTCCATCCCATCGCGGCCATTTCGGCATAGACGGCAGGGTCATAACCCGCCGCGCCGCCCGCATCGCGCACCGCTCGCCACGCCGAAACCGGGCTTTCGCCGCGCACCCAATTTTGCGCCATATCGCGCAACATTATTTGTTCTTCGCTGAGCTTTGCCATTGGTTTTCCAATTCCCTCATTCCGTTCACCTGCGAGCTTGTCGAAGGGTCGCAATTTCTTTTCTTCAAGTAAATACAA
The DNA here is from genome assembly GCA_040079655.1 of Sphingopyxis sp. Lineage (GTDB taxonomy): Bacteria > Pseudomonadota > Alphaproteobacteria > Sphingomonadales > Sphingomonadaceae > Sphingopyxis. The sequence goes on from JBEBJX010000010.1 coordinate 10,960, forward strand.
GGCTTCGACAGGCTCAGCCCGAACGGGTTAGATATGTCTGGGTGTTTACTGATGATCGAGCATACCAAGGATGCGCTTGGCGACGATGTTGGTCTGAATCTCGGTTGATCCGCCGTAAATGGTCGTCGCCTTGCCAAACAACCAGCCGCGTGTTTGGTCGAGCTGTTCCTGGGTAAAGCCCCCGTCTTCACTCGCGCATTCCCAGCCCAGCCCCTGCATCCCCAATATATCGATCATCAGCTCCGATCGCTCCTGCATCAATTTGGTTCCACTGGTCTTGAGGATCGACGAGGCGACCGAAACTCCGCCCTCGGCCTGAACCCGCATCGCGGTGGCCATGAAAGCACGCCCGTCCATCTCGAGCTTGGTGATCCGCGTGCGCAGTTCGGCGTCGGCGATGCGTCCCGTCGCATCGGTACCGATCACCGCCTTGGCGAGCGCACTGAGCGATGTCATCCCCGCCATGCGGCCGCCGCCCGATATGTTGGTGCGTTCGTGCTGCAACAGGCGCTTGCCGATGGTCCAGCCCTGACCCTCGGTGCCGACCAAATTGGTCTTGGGCACTTTCACATTGGTGAAAAATGTTTCGCAAAAAGGTGACGCGCCGCTGATCATCTGGATCGGTTTGACCTCGACCCCGGGGCTGGTCATGTCGATCAGCAGGAACGAAATGCCCTCATGCTTGTGTGACTTGTCGGTGCGGACCAGAGCGAAACATTTGTCGGCCCATTGCCCGCCGCTGGTCCAGGTTTTCTGGCCATTGACGAGATAGTGATCTCCTCCCACAGGATCATGAACGTCTTCGGCGAACATTTGCAGGTTCGCAAGGTCGCTGCCCGCATTGGGTTCGCTATAGCCCTGGCACCAGCGCACTTCGGCGCGGCAAATCGGCGGGATATGCTCGTGCTTTTGCTCCTCGCTGCCATATTCGAGCAGCGTCGGGCCGAACATCATCACCCCCATGCCGCCGATCGGGTTGGCTGCGCCTACCTTCGCCATTTCCTGTTGCAGCACCTTGGCCTCTGCGCCCGAAAGCCCGCCGCCGCCATATTCGCACGGCCAGGTGGGGGTGCCCCAACCTTTGTCGCTGATGGCGATGCGCCACGCCTCGCTATCGGGGGTCGGATCGGAAGGCCCCTCCAGCGCCGACATCGCAAAATCGACGCCCTTGAGTGACGGCGGGAAGTTGGCGCTTAGCCAGCCCTGCACCTCGATGCGGAACGCCTCAAGCGCGTTCATGTCCGATACGTTTGCGGCTAGACTGGCCATGTCCCTCTCCCTCAACCTTGTCCGGAGCAAAGCATAGCCACTAGTTGACGTCCACGTCAACTTGATCACAACCGTTCGAGTTGACCATCGACATTCCGAATTTTCCGACCCCAGGCTTTGCCCTCCAAAGCATTTAGCGATCAAACCCTATTCGATTCAACAAAGCAATGACCTGTGGATGATGCCGGACGGGGTCAATGAATGGGTCGTTGCGTAGGTAAATGAGGCCGGAGTCGCGCTCTGCCAACGCAGCGACGAGCAACCTTACGGCAGCGTCAACCTGTCCCCATTGTGCCATTATCTGCGCTTGTTGATAGAGGCTATTGTCGCCGTTTTCCGATTTTAGCCGCACCAAAATCGCCTCTGCCTCTGCTGTTAGCCCTTGCCTGTGGGCGATGATGGCCAGCCCAGTCCATTTGAACAGCGAACTGCCCTCGCGTTCATATTCTGCTCGCGCTTCATCAATTTGGCCGAGTTGATAAAGACTGGCGCCAATCGCGGCGTGCGCCACCGATAATTGTGGGTTGATTTCGAGCGCACGGCGAATGGGGGAGATGGCTTCCGCATAGCGGCGCGCGTTATATTCAACATCGCCCGCCTGACGAAAGATGCGGGCATTGAGCGGGTCGAGTTGTGCCGCTCTTGCAATGGCGGGCCGTGCGGCATCAATTCGACTAATCCGCGCGCTGAACACCGCATAGCGGCTGAGTATGTCGGCGTCGCCCCCGCCATGAGCATAGGATCGATCAAAGGGCGCGCGCGCAGCCCTGACGTCCAATTGTCCGGTAAACAGCGCAAAGCCCAACGCCGATTGGGTCTCTGCGACATTGGGGGCAATCTGTGCGGCCATTTGGGCGGAAGCCAGCGATGCAGCATAGGTGGAGCGGCGGGCCGTGCCCTGGTCATATTGATTGCCGATGACGCCGAGCGCGCGTGACCTTGCCGAATGGGCTATGGCATAATTTTGGTCGGCGGCAATAGCTGCGTCAAAATGCGCCAATGCGCGCCTGTCGCTCTCTTCATTTTCAGCGCGATCAAACGAGTCCTTTCCGCGCAAATAGGCATCATAGGCCGCGACATTGGTGGTGCCGCCTGGCGTGGCACGATTGGTCATGACGCTGGCGCGTTCGGTCATTGCGCCGGTAACGGCTCCGGTGACTGCACCTGCAATTTCTTCCTGCACGGCAAAGATATCGGCCAAAGGACGGTCAAATGACTGTGACCACTGGCTAAAGCCGCTCTGGTCGACCAGTTCGGCAGAGATGCGCAACATTTCCCCATCGCGCCGGACATTGCCATCGAGCAGATAGCGGACATGGAGCTTGTCGGCGATGCTCTTGGCGTCCTCGTCGCTGTCCCTGAAACGATTGGATGAAGCCTGCGCCGCGACGCTGAGCAGGACGTTGCGAGACAGCTGTGCTCGGACTTCTGCTGCCAACCCGTCAGAAAAATAGGCGCGGTCAGCGCTACCGCTTAGATTATCGAACGGTAACACGGCCACGCTGTTGGCCTCGCTGCCATTGCCAAATAGGCCCGCCCACCAGCCCACGCCAGCAAGCGCGGCAACCGTCGCCGCCGCGCCGCCGCCTATCAACAGTCGGCGGTCAATAGTGGCGAAACGAGCGAGGGGTGCCTTGGCCGTTGTTTGCGGTTCATGCTCGCGGTCATGCAGCACGGCTACTGCGCGCAAAATCGTGTCGAGGGCATCACCTGAACTGCGGCGTGACGCTGGCATGGTGATCAGCTGAAATTGACGAAAACCTAGTGGCGCTTCGACCCCGTCGAGCGAAATGGGCACTAAACAGCGCCGATCACGCCCGCGCGTTGCCTCGTCATGCACCCAGTGCGAGCCTGTCGAGGATTTGGACCAGAGCACGACGACAGCACGGGCATTTTCCAATGCAGCCTCGGTCGTATGCGAGAAACGTTCGCCGCCGCCTAATAGGCCGTCCCACCACACCGAATAGCCAGCGCTTTCCAGCGCGTCGATGATCGGCAATGCCCGCTTGCGGTCATCGCGCGAATAGCTGACGAATATGGTCGCCGGATTGCTATTGCGCCCGATGGTAACTGCTTCATTTGTCATGATGCCCGCCGCACGTCCCCCTCTATGGCGAGGTTATACCCTGGGGCAGAGGTGAACAAGCGATTTTGCGAATGCGTTGCAATGGCTTGTCGTGCCCATTTGTTGCGCTACGATGCGATTATGCAAACTGATCTACCGAAGTCTGAATCATTGACCATGCCAACGGCGCCTTTGTGCATCGGCATAACCGGGCACCGCAGCGGCAATGCGGCCTATGCGCATAACGAGGCGACTATTGCGACCGCTTTCTCGTGGGTCAGCGATGGTATTGATCGCGCTGTAGCGCAGGCGAGTGGCGGCGTGGGGCGCGTTCGGCTTTATTCACTGCTGGCGCTGGGGGCCGACATGATGGCCATCGACCAGGCGCTGTTGCGGCGATGGGAGGTGGTGGCTCCGTTGCCCTTTGGCATCGACCTCAACATAGCCATCAATTGCCGCACGACAAGGCGCGAAGATGCGTTGGCTATTATAGCGGGAACAGATAGCGGCGATGTGCCCCTCGATACCCGCACCGCAAAGATGCGTGAGGCAGCACGGCGGGTCAAGCTGTTCGAACTCGCGGAACAGGACGCGCTAGTCGCTAATCTGTTCATGGCGACGCTCGATGCACCCGATGATGTGGCGGCAGCCTCTGCCTATCGGCTGATTGCATCGTTGCGGTCGGCTACTGCGGGCAGGGTGATGATCGAGCAATCCGACCTGCTGATCGCGGTCTGGGATGGGCAAAGTTCTGGCGATGTTGGCGGCACGCGGCATACGATGGCCGCCGCGCTCGAACAGCAGGCGAGCGTGATATGGATAGACGCGGCGGACCCTCTGACCGTCCGCCACTTGCGCGGCCCCGATGCGCTTGAACTCGGCGGGCCGATTATTGATGCGGCTGGCCTCGATGCGGTCATGCTCGATATACTGTGCCCACCCGATGATGATCAGCATAGGCAGGCAATCAAGTTGCATTCCGAACGTTGGCACGCGCGCAGCGCGCGGCGTTTTCATGGTTATCGCCGGATAGAGGCGCTGTTTGGTGGCAGCGAGAACGGGCGGTTTTCGCGTCTGCGCGCAACCTATGAAAGCCCTGATGGCATCGCTGACGGCAGCGGCGCAGGGTTGCTGGTTGCTGCACATGCGGTTCAGGGTTGCGATGGTCCGTTTATCGACAGGTTGGCACAGCATGTTTTGGGGCGCTTTGCGTGGGCAGATGGGCTTTCAACCTATTTGTCAGATGCCTATCGCAGCGGGATGGTCGCCAATTTTCTGTTATCCGCGATGGCGATTATCGTTGGCGTCAGCTATTTGCCGTTGGGCGACACTAAATTGAAATGGCCCTTCGCTGCGGCTGAGCTGGCATTGCTGCTGATTATCGTGGCGATTACAGTCATTGGGCGCAAACATCGCTGGCATGGACGTTGGTTTGAAACGCGGCGCGTCGCCGAATATCTGCGTCATGCACCGGTGTTGTTGTTGCTGGGGGTTGCGCGATCAAATGGGCGTTGGCCGCGTGGCACGGGCACGCGGTGGCCAGAAATCTACGCCCGCCAAACCCTCAGTGACCTTGGGTTGCCGCAGGTGGCGGTGACGCAATCCTACCTTAGGGCTGCACTCGACACTTTGTTGCTCAGCCATGTGCGAACCCAGCGCGATTATCATCGGCAAAAGGCGGCTCGTCTGGCTCGAATACATCACAATCTTGATCGCTTGGCGGAGCTGTTGTTCGTGCTGGCTATTGTGTCAGTGATGACATTTTTACTGTTGCTTGGCGCGGGCACTATGGGCTGGATATCTCCATCAATTCCGCACGATCTATCCAAAACCTTCACCTTTTTTGGGGTTGCTTTACCCGCGTTGGGTGGTGCCTTTGCCAGTATCCGCTATTTTGGTGATTTTGAACGCTTTGCCGCAATTTCAGAGGTGACGGCTGAAAAATTGGACGGCTTAGCGCAGCGTATAGTGCCATTGTTGGCCGACACCGCTTTGCAATTACACTATTGCCAAGTGGCTGGGTTGGCGCATGTTATGGACGACATTGTCATCAGTGAAATTGAGAGCTGGCAATCGGTGTTCGCCGGAAAGAACATCGCCGTGCCGGTCTAGGCTTAGTTACAAATGATTGCCAGCACCATCGAGGCAGCTTTGAACTATCTATTTGCGGCCCTTGGGTGGCCCACGATACGGCTTGCCTTGTTCACGCATAGGGCGGCTGGGTGATGGGCGGCGCGGAGCTGCTTTGCCCGCAGCTTTACCAGCAAAATTACCGCCCGGCTTGCCCCCAGGCGTATGCGGGCGGGCGCTGAGTTCGCGCCTGGGCTCTGGGCCGCGTTCCTGGCTATGGTCAGGCGCATAGTCGCGCTTGGCTTCACGGCGCGGTTCATTGCCATGGTCACGGCGCGGTTCACGCGGGCCACCATGCCTGGGTGCGCGGTTGGCATTGCTGGCTGGCGTGTTTGGATCGCCACCAAATGGCGCAATGACCACGCCGTCGTCAGCGTCTGGATTAGCTGTGCGGAGCAACGCCTCTGCAAATCGGTCGGCAATAGCGCGCGGCACATCAAACAATGTTTCGTGAGTCGAGATTTTGATCGCGCCAATCTCGTTTTTGGTGATGTGTCCACGCCGACACAATAATGGCAGAATCCAGCGCGGGTCAGCATTTTGCCTGCGGCCAATGTTGATGCGGAACCAGACGGTGTCGTCAAACCCTTCGCGCCTGACGCTCGATCGTTCGGGCCGCACCGAAACATCGATTATATCTTCGGCCACGGGCATTTTGGCGCGATGTGCCTGAACCAGTGCGGCGGCTATATCATCGGCGCTCATCACTTCCTGGATATGGCGCACAATGGCCAAATCTTCCTCATCGGCCTCTACGGGTTGGGTCAGGGTTTCGATGAGCCGCGTGCGATCTTTGCGCCGGATATCTGCGGCCGTTGGCGCATTTTTCCATTCCGCTTCTATGCGGGCATCGCGCAGCAACATCTCAACCCGGCGGCGGCGTTGATAGGGAACCAGCAGGATGGCCGTTCCCTTTTTGCCTGCGCGCCCGGTGCGGCCGCTGCGATGTTGCAGCGCCTCTGGATCGCGCGGCAGTTCGACATGGATGACCAGGCTAAGCGTTGGCAAGTCGATGCCGCGCGCCGCAACATCGGTGGCAACACAGATGCGCGCGCGCCTATCGCGCAAGGATTGAAGCGCGTGATTGCGTTCATTCTGGCTATGCTCACCAGACAGAGCCACGACCGAAAAACCGCGCTCAACCAAGCTGGCGTGAAGATGGCGGACATTATCGCGCGTGGCGCAAAATAATAATGCGCTCTCGGCTTCGTGATAGCGCAGCAGGTTGACGACAGAGTTTTCAATGTCAGCTGGCGCAACGGTGACCGCCTGATAACTGATGTCGCCATGGCCGCGATCCTCGCCGACAGTCGAGATGCGCAGGGCGTCGCGTTGATAGCGTTTGGCCAGCGACACGATCGATTTCGGCATGGTTGCTGAAAATAGCAATGTGCGCCGTTCGCTCGGTGTGCCATCGAGGATTTGCTCTAAGTCTTCGCGAAAACCCATGTCGAGCATTTCATCGGCTTCGTCGAGGACGGCTACGCGCACCGCCGAAAGGTCGAGCGCGCCGCGTTCCAGATGATCACGAAGCCGCCCCGGTGTGCCAACGACAATGTGCGCGCCGGATGCCAAGTTGCGGCGTTCACGCGAAGCATCCATCCCGCCAACACAGGTGACGATGCGCGCGCGAGCTTTGCCATAAAGCCACATCAATTCGCGGCTGACTTGAAGCGCCAGTTCGCGCGTTGGTGCGATGACCAGTGCCAGCGGTTGCAGAGAATAGGGGCAGGTGTCGCCCTCGATTAGCTGTTCGGCCATGGCGAGGCCAAAGGCGACGGTTTTGCCCGATCCTGTCTGTGCCGAAACAATGAGATCGCGGCCAGCAGCCTCGGGCACGATGACCGATGCTTGGACAGGGGTGGCGGTAGAATAGCCGCGCGCACTGAGCGCCTCGGCGAGAAGCGGGGAGACTGATGAAAAAGGCATTGCGCCCTTTAGAGGGAGTTGTCTGAAATAGATAGGCCCAAAACTGGCACCCAGTCACAGCCTTGGATGGGGGTTATTTGGCTACACAGCCCCCGCCGCCGCGTCCTTCGTTGTGCTAAACGGCTTTCGCCGCCGCGATTGCACTGGCCCAGGCCCATTGGAAATTATAGCCGCCCAACCATCCCGTTACATCCACCGCTTCGCCGATCGCGAACAGCCCCGGCACGCCCTTCGCTTCCATTGTTTTCGATGATAGCCCATCGGTATCGATGCCGCCAACCGTTACCTCTGCCTTGGCAAAGCCTTCGGTCCCATTGGGCGTAAAGCGCCAATCCGTCAGGCGCTCCGCCGCACTATGCAACATGGCGTTGGGGGTGTCGGCAAGATTTCCGTTGACGCCCAGCCTCTCGGCCAGTGCATCGGCCAATCGCGCGGGCAGGCAATCACGCAACAACGCGCCCAGGTTTGACCTGGGTCGCTCGCGCTTGGCATCAAGCAGATGCGCATAGGCATCAAGCCCGGGCAAAAAATCGATGTGGATTGGCTCGCCGTGCCGCCAATAGCTGGAAATTTGCAAAATGGCGGGGCCAGACAGGCCGCGATGCGTGAACAGGCTCGCTTCTTCAAACGCTGTCTTGCCACATCGCACCCGCGTATGTGCGGCCACCCCCGACAGCTCGCGAAACAGCACATCATCGCCGCCCAGCGTCAGCGGCACTAGCGCGGGGCGGGGCTCTATCACTTTCAGGCCAAATTGCCGCGCCAGGTCATAGGCAAAGCCGCTTGCGCCCATTTTGGGGATACTGGGGCCACCGGTTGCGATGACCAGCGATGGCGCCCCGTGCGTCATCCCGCCCGCATCGACATGAAATTGCCCGTCACGGTGTGCCACGGCGGTGATGGGTGCGCCCAGCCTTATGTCAACCCGCGCCGCTGCGCATAGACCTAGCAGCATGTCGACGATTTGCCGCGCCGGGCCGTCGCAAAACAGCTGCCCCAGCGTCTTTTCATGCCAGGCGATGCCATGTTGTTCGACTAACTCTATGAAATCTTGCGGGGAATAGCGCCCCAACGCCGATTTGGCGAAATGCGGATTACGCGAGATAAACCGATCCGCCGCCACGCCGATGTTGGTGAAATTGCACCGCCCGCCGCCCGAAATCAGAATTTTTTTGCCCACCGCATCGGCATGGTCGATGAGGCACACCCGCCGCCCGCGCTGCCCTGCTGCCTGCGCACACATCAACCCCGCGGCTCCCGCACCCAGGATGATGACGTCGTGCTGCTGGGTGGGGGTGGTCATGGCGCTTTCTTACGCACGCACCCGCTATAAAGTCGAGAGAGGTGGCAGGCCGCGCCGCATTGCGGTATGGCGAAAATCGCCCATTTTGACGTCGCCAGGCCTTGAAAGGAAATGGCCCTTCCCGCGTCACGGCTCCTGAAACTGGACGATTTTCGCTCATACCACGCTCCACATCCACTTTGTCTACAGACCCTAGACTAACCAAATCGCAATTCTTCTGTGCGAAGACCATATCTTGTCAGTCATTGAAGAGAAATCGTCCTATGACGTTCCGCTTGTTAAGCTTGATCCTGTTCAGCGTTAGCCTGTCTGCGGTTGCACAATTGTTGCTTAAGGTTGGCGTTGGGCGGGCCGACACGGGTGACGCGGCACCGCTCGCCACACGGCTGGGCGAGATGCTGTTTTCTCCCTTCGTGTTACTGGGGCTGGCAACCTATGCCGTCGGGACTTTGGTATGGCTGTTCGTGCTCGCCAAGGCGCCGCTGTCGGTCGCCTACCCTTTCGTCGGCGCGGGGTTTGTGCTGACCGCACTGATGGGCGCGCTGGTTCTTGGTGAACAGCTAACCGTCTTGCGGTTGACTGGTGTGGCGTTGATCACGATCGGATGTACGCTTGTTGCTCGCTCAGCCTGAACGTCCGCTGCAATGACGACCACAATTCCCTTTGTCCGCCCACTCGCCTTGTCGCCGCTGGCCATCCTGGCGCTGCTCATGATGGTGCTGTTGCCGCGCCTGGCCCTGATGCTGATTGCCCCCGTCGAGCCGCAAAGTGATGCGCTTTCCTATCTGTCGATGGCGGAACATTTGGCCGCAGGTCGGCCGATGCAGGATATGTGGGGTCAATATGCCTTTTACAGCGCAGGCTATCCGCTTCTCCTCGGTAGCACCTTTGCGCTGACAGGGCCATCGCTGAGCGTAGCTCTGGCTGTCAACCTCGTGCTAGCGCTGGTGACGCTGTCACTGCTGTTGTTGATCGTGCGGCAGGTCGGTGGCGGTGCAATGGCCCAGGGGTTTGCGGGGATAGGCTATGCGCTGTGGATTCCGGCGGCCTATGGCAGCGGCGTCGTCCAGCGCGAGAATCTGTCGACACCGTTGCTGATGGCCGTGGTCATGGCGCTGCTGGCGCTTGCCGCCCAAAGGCATCTGATCATGGCGGCTCTGCTCGGCGGGGCCAGTTTCGGCTTTGGCCTGATTGCCGGGGCATCGGGCGCTCTTGTCGGCCTGTTGTTCCCGGTCGCGCTCCTTCGCTTGTGGCGCGGGGCGGGGCTGCCGACCGCGCTGCGCGCCGGGGCGCTGGCGGCGCTAGCACTGGCACTGACCGTGGGGCCGTGGCTGGCCTATACCAAGGCCCAACTGGGGACGCCGGTGCTTAACAGCAACGGCGGGTTTAATTTTTACCTTGGCAATAATCCGGCGGCGACGGGTGCCTATGTCGGTATTGAGAAAACACAGATGGGACCACAATGGAATGTTTACCTGGCCCAGCGTGGTGAAGTGGAGGCAGCGCGCGGCCTACAGGAGCAGGCCGTGCATTGGATCGCTGAACATCCTGCGGCGGCGGCGCGGCTGGCACTGACCAAGCTCGCGCTGTTCTGGCAGCCGAACGTGCCCGATTCCGCCGACCGCGCAGGCGGCCCGGCAATCGTCGTGTTGCGCTGGATCGATGTTGCGCAATTCACCATTGCCCTGTTGTTGGCGGGTGCGGGCGCACTGCTCTGTCGCCGAACACATCCGCGCATCGGCTGGTTGATGGGCGCCGTCGGCCTGTTCTGGATGCTACACGGCGCGGCCTATGTCATGCCGCGTTACCGCGAACCCGTCATGCCGCTGCTGCTGATCCTCGCCGCTCTGGCCCTAGCCCGTTCGCCGTTGTCGACGTTCATCGAGCGCTGGTTCCCCCGAATAGGGAAGGACAGGTAATGACTGACGCCCCATCTCTCCCGCCGCTCGTCGTCGATCTCGACGGCACGCTGACCTTGGCGGACGTCACACTCGAATCCTTTGCCCGCTTCGTACGGAGCGGACCATTCAATATTTTGCTGCTTGGCTGGTGGCTGCTGCGTGGCCGGGCTTTTGCCAAGGCCATGGTGGCGCGGCGTAGCCCGATCGACCCCGCCATCGTGCCATTGAGAGCAGAGGTTCTGGCCCTGATTAATGCCGCCCGGGCGACAGGGCGCCCCGTCATCCTCGCCAGCGGCAGCCATCATCGCAATGTCCAGCGTATTGCCCGACATGTTGGGCTGTTCGACACGGCTATCGGCACCACCGCAAGCGTCAACCTCAAGGGCAGGGCAAAGCTCGCCCGATTGCGCGCGATGACCGGCGATGGCGGGTTTGATTATGTCGGGGATTGCCGCGCCGACATCCCCATCTGGGCAGCATCGCGTCACGCCTATTCAACGCGGCTCTGCCCTGATGCGCGGGTACAGTTGCTTGCACCGGCACCGCCATCGCTGGCACGCGCTATCCTCAAGAGTTTGCGGCCGCACCAATGGGCCAAAAATGCGCTGCTGTTCGTGCCGCTTGCTACCGGCGGCCTGTTGTTCGACGTGCCGGCTTTTCTGGCTGCCCTGCTGGCCGCATTGCTGTTCAGTGCCGTGGCTTCGGCCATTTACCAGATCAACGACTGCCTCGACATTGATGCTGACCGTGCCCATGCCAGCAAGCGCAATCGCCCGCTTGCCGCCGGTATCATCAGCCTGCCAGTCGCAATGGGTGTCGCCTCGGCGTTGCTGCTCGGTGCATTCACTGCGGCCGCTCTGATTCTACCGCCATTGTTCAGCCTCGTATTGGGGGTCTATCTTGCCCTTACCCTTGCCTATTCGTTGCGGTTGAAAGCGGTGATGACGCTGGATGTGATTGCGCTTGGCTGTCTCTATACACTCAGGATCATCGCCGGGGCAGCCGCAATCGGCGTGGCGGTCAGCTTCTGGTTGCTAGCCTTCTCGCTCTTTTTCTTCCTCAGCCTTGGTTACCTCAAGCGTTACACCGAATTGGCCTTTGCCAGCGATCCAGACAAATTGCTGGACGGGCGGGGGTATGTCGGGTCCGATCTTGAGGTGGTGTTGAGCGCTGGCATGTCGGCGGGCATGGTGTCGGTGCTGGTGATGGGACTCTATGTCGAGGACATCCGGGCGAATGGCCTTTACGCGGCGCCCGACCTGTTATGGGGCCTTGCTCTGGCGCTGCTCTACTGGATCAATCGGATTTGGATGATGGCACGCCGCGGCGAAGTGGATGGCGATCCGGTGGCTTTCGCCATTCGCGATCCGCGCAGCATTGCTGTCGGCATTGTCGTCGCCCTGCTTTATGTGGTGGCCCGTTATTGGCCATGGTGAAGCGCGATGGGTGCCATCGCTTGCGATCCCGTCAGCAAAGCGGACGTGGGTTCGGATCGTCAATGGCGGGCCGCGAGGGATAATGATGATCACTACGTTTTCGCCATGGCGCTATGAGTCGCCCCTTGGTCTTGTGGCGCTAGTCAACGAATCGATTGCCTCGACCTACGTTGCAGGTAGCGCACAATGTTCGCAGATTATCTTCTGACGTCTTGCCTCCCTTCGACCATGGAACCACATGATCGACATGCAGAACGCATTCAGGGTTGCGGGCGGGATGATCGCCGCAAAGTACGCATTTAAAGCGATCACGATGCAAAACGTGAAAGCGAAGCCCTAGCTTTATGTCTCGAGCATTTTCAGGTGAACGCATAGACGGTAGACGGTTGATATCTGCAGACGCAGCACTGGGAGCGGAGGCTCCACCTAAATTTTGCTGTTCCTCAGTGCGTTCGCTCCGATTCACTCGCTCCACGAACGCGGCCAATGCTCTGTTCCAAGTTTCAAAGCGCCTGATGTAAGCCTTGCCTCCAACCTTCGAAGGAGCCTCCGACATTTCCTTGTGTTTGGGAGGACGGCCAAGGTGCGTCCAAACCGTGAGCATGTTCTCGAAACACTCTTCATCAGTGTAACGGCGGCCAAGATTTGTGGCTGCTAATCCCGCCTCCTCAAAAGCGTTTCGTAATGCCCCCCACCGATTCCGCAATACTTGGCCAGAAAATGGCAAATGCCGAACCACATCTGAATGCGTGAGCGTATCCTTTCCGAGTTTGCTGGCTAAGCTTTTTAGCATCGAAAGGATTTCCTCATCCGACATCCGGCTTGATGCATGGCCACCAACGGTCTTGATATGGTTGGTTGATCGATGCGCCAGACCAGCCGCATCGAGCGCTTTGAACCATGACCCGAAACGCCGCCTAATCGTGTTTCGTCCGACACGCCCCAGCCGTTCAAAGTCAGACTCAAGGAATGCACCGTCTGGAATCAACGCCTCAACTCGACGCAGTTCGGCGAGAATTGCGTCGTCGCTGTATTCGGCGAGTCGTAGAAGTTCAAAACGAGGCCGGGCGTGAATCTCATCCATGATGGACAACGGCTTATCATGTTTATGACCACTCAGGAAGCCGCCGACTCCATGTCGAACTACGATGGCAGGATAAAGGGGCGCGATGTGCGGCTCGGAGCGGTTGTGGTTTTTCAAGGCGTTATGAGGTGATACCGCGATGTGTGGAGAACAGCCGCACATTGCGCCAAAGACAATTTCTCTGTGTTCTCAGTGGACTGGTGCGATGTGCGTTCCGTCATCTCGCCTCGTTGGCGCACGGTCATTCGATGTCATAGGCCACGCGGTGGCGTAAATCAGTTGCCACGCTGACGCGGTGAATGCGCCCGGAATCGGCCATGACTGCCGCAAGCCGCTCGCTCGCTACGGCGCTCCCGATGGGCGCGCTTCTCGAGCGGCTTGCTCCCACCGCGCTCCACCACTAACGGAGACAGAAACAGTCGTTCTTACCCCCTCGAAGGCTTAAAATCGGTTGGCCAACTTGGGTAGTCCCTGATACCTTACATTCGACTATTGTGGAGAAGGAGCCATGCCGAGGGTGAAATGTGCCAAGTCCACGCGAGTCAAAGTGCAGGAGCATCGCGACTGGTTGCGGGCGCAAGGTTCGTGGCTTCTTCAATTGCGGGTGCCAAATGTGCGTGCTGTTGACTTCAAGTCAGGGGAGCACCGGCAGTCGGCGGCGCACCTCACTCTCCCTCCTCAGCTGTTTCCGCCATCCGCCGCACTGCGCACGTCTTTCTGCGCCGCAGAGCGATATGCGTTCAGGCGTAGAAAAAGGCCATTCTTTCGAAGCCCTTGTTCGACGATTCTGGGGCAATGGCCCGCTCGAATCGTCAGCGCAAAACCACAGCATCCATTGAGCTCGAGAGGCTGTTGGGCCGTCCTTGGCCGTTCCCCGGTCGACCGCCCAAGCATAATCTTTCGGAATGGACGGTCACCGACGATTGGCAGGAGCATGTGCCGGTCACGCAAGCCGAGGTCGACGTGTTCCATCGCTGGTTCGGCGATCTCTTCGATGAACTGTTCGCGCCGGAACCATGATTTGACAAGGAGACATTGTCCATGACCGTACCTCTGCGCGCAGCCCTCTATCTCCGCGTCTCGACGGCGCGGCAGGCAGAGCATGACGTCTCCATTCCTGACCAGCAGCGGCAGGGCGAATCTTATTGCCAGTCACGCGGTTATCAGCTTGTTGAAACCTTCGTGGAGCCGGGTGCATCAGCGACAAATGATCGCCGCCCCCAGTTCCAGCGCATGATCGAGGCGGGAACGTTGAAACCCGCACCCTTCGAAATCGTCGTGGTCCATTCGTTCAGCCGGTTCTTCCGCGACCACTTCGAGCTTGAGTTCTATGTTAGGAAGCTCGCCAAGAATGGCGTCAAGCTCGTCTCCATCACCCAGGAAATGGGCGATGACCCCATGCATGTGATGATGCGGCAGATCATGGCGCTGTTCGACGAATACCAGTCCAAGGAAAACGCCAAGCACGTCATTCGGGCTTTGAAGGAGAACGCAAGGCAGGGCTTCTGGAACGGGGCGTTGCCGCCCATCGGCTACCGCACCGTCGCTGCCGAAACGCGTGGGCAAAAGGTGAAGAAGAAACTGGAGATCGACCCATTCCACGCCGACACAGTGCGGCTGATCTACCGCCTCGCGTTAGAGGGCGACGGCACTCGCGGCCAGATGGGCGTCAAGAACATCGTCTCCTACCTCAATGGCCGCCGCATCTTCACTCGCGATGGCGGTCGCTGGGGCATCGGGCAGGTTCACCGTATCCTCACCCGCAAGACCTATGTCGGCGAACACGAGTTCAACAAGCGGACCAAGACCAAGGAACTGAAACCGTTAAGCGAGATCGTGACTGTTCCGGTGCCGCCAATCATTGAGCCGGAAATCTTCGATGCGGTGCAGGCGCGACTCAAGGCCCGCAATCCCAAGGTGATGCCCGCACGCGTCATCAGCGGCCCGACCCTCCTTACTGGCCTGATCCATTGCGCCAAATGCGGTGGGGCGATGACCATTCGCACCGGCAAAGGCGGGCGTTACCGCTATTACGCCTGCTCAGTGAAGGCCCGCCAAGGTCCGACGGCCTGCACCGGCATGGCCGTGCCCATGGAGAAGCTCGACGATCTGATCGCCCGCCATCTGGAAGAGCGTCTTTTGCAGCCTGAGCGTCTCGAAACAATCCTTGCCAGCGTGCTTGACCGGCGACAGGAACAAGGGGAGCGCCGCCGCGAACATGTCGTGGAACTTAACAAGCGCGCCGTCGAATCGGAACTGCGCCTCAAACGTCTCTACAATGCCATCGAGGCAGGCATAGCCAACATCACCGATCCCGCCCTCAAAGACCGCATCGACAGCCTCAAGGCCATCCGCGATCAGGCCAAGGCCGATGCAACCCGCGCTGAAGCTATGTTGGACAGTTCAGGTGCCAAGGCGATCACACCGCAAATGGTCAACGCCTTTGCCGATTCCGCCCGCCAGCGCATGCGGTTGGACGATGGCAGCTACCGCCGCGATCACCTGCGCGCGCTTGCTCAGCGGGTCGAAGTTGCCGAGGGCGAGGTTCGTATCATGGGATCGAAGTCACGGCTGCTCCAGACGCTCACCGCCAACGGCGGCGTAAACGTCGTGCCCACTCAAGGACTGAATTGGCGGAGCGGGTGGGATTCGAACCCACGATAGGCTTTTGACCTATACTCACTTTCCAGGCGAGCGCCTTCGACCACTCGGCCACCGCTCCGCATGCACAGGATAGAGGCGCGGCCCTAGCCGTGTGTGCGCGGGGTTGCAATGCTGTTATGACGTGGCACTATAGACGTATGAAACATATTGCTTTGCCTTGCGCTATGGTGCTTGCCATCTCCCCTTTGACTTTGGTTTCTGCACAATCCGTTCTGCGGCCTGAAGCTCCTGCGCCCATCACGTCGCCAATGTCGCCGAGCGAAGTGGTGGCCAATGCCACGGCAGGCGATTGGGTGGCGATTGACGCGGGCGACCTGTTGGTGATGGAGTTGACGCCCGATGCGGCGGGCAGGGGGCGCCGCGTCATCATCCAGCTGATACCACCACCCTTTGCCCAGGGGTGGGTGGGCAATATCCGCACATTGGCCGCCGCGCACTGGTGGGATGGGCTCAGCATCAACCGCGTCCAGGATAATTATGTCGTGCAATGGGGCGATGCCGATGGCGAGGATGCGGCACGGGCGCGGGCGTTGCCAAGCGGCCTCACCGCGGTTCCTCAGGGGGATTATGAGATTGATGCGCGTGCGTTGAGCTCTGCCGCCGACCCTTATTCCGCCGCACCAGCCACTTTCTCGAGCGGGGGGAGCGACCCATATGGCCGGAGCGAGTTTTTTTCCGGCTGGCCTGTGGCGTCGACATTTGTTGGCAGCGGCCTTCGGGCGCGCAATTCAGCATGGCCCGTTCATTGCTATGGCATGGTTGGCGTGGGTCGCGGCCTGTCGCCCGATACGGGGACGGGCGCAGAGCTGTACACCGTCATCGGCCATGCGCCGCGCCACTTGGATCGCAACATCGCGCTGGTCGGGCGGGTGGTCGAGGGCATCCAGCATCTTAGCAGCCTGCCGCGTGGCACCGGGCCGCTCGGCTTTTACGAGAGCGCCGAGGAGCGCGTGACGATAGTGTCGGTCCGACTGGGCAGCGAGCTGGCCGAAGCGGAACAACCACAGTTCCAATATCTCAACACTAACAGCGGCAGTTTTTTTCGTTATAGCGACGCACGCGCTAACCGCCGCGACCCATTTTTCATTGTGCCAGCAGGCGGAGCGGACATCTGCAACATTCCAGTGCCTGTGCGGCGGGTGCCGTAATTGTTAAATATGCTGCGGCGGATGCTGTCGCTAAAGCCCTTCCTTTTCAGGGAGGGGAGAAGATGCCTCTCGTGCCTGTGCCTTTCGCTTGCGTAAGTTTGCGCGCAGCTGTTCGGCGAGGCGTGCGGCGCGCTGGTCGGCCTGTGATGGCGGCTTGGTCATGGCCCTTGCTAGCGGCGATGGGTGCAATATGGCAAGGCCCACCTTGACACTATGGGGACCGCCCGCCATAGGCCGCGCCTGTCCGGCGGATAATCTTCCGTCCACGAACCGGTTGCTGCTGTAGCTCAGTGGTAGAGCGCACCCTTGGTAAGGGTGAGGCCGGGAGTTCAATCCTCCCCAGCAGCACCATTTCCACGCGCAGGCCATCCGGGGGATGGCCGAGCATGGGAATCCCGTAGCGAAGCGAAGGGGCACCCTTTCGACCCAAGGCTATCGGTTCAATCAGATCTGGGAGCAATCCGAGCACTGAACTCCCAAGGCGCCGGAGTCGGCAGAGCCTTTTATCAAGTAACGCGGTTGATCGATGCGGCGGCGCCTCATCGTTTGTGCTCGGGGTTTTTCGGGAAATCATCTCCAAGAGGATTTCAGATTCGGCAAAAATGGTGGGCGTGGCAAGGATTGAACTTGCGACCCCTGCGATGTCAACACAGTGCTCTACCACTGAGCTACACGCCCACATTTGGGCATGGCCGCTTTGTCTTAGTCAAAGCCCATGCCCGCAGTATCCACCGTGATTTCCGAGCCGTCTGATGAAGTCATCTGACTAGAAATCACTGTTGGGGTGGCGACCCTCTAGGGCTGTGCCCGACGAATGGCAAGTCGCTAATTGTCCTTATGCGCTATCCAGATGGCTTTGCCGGCCGAATATTTGATCGACCTGTGCCACCAGATCCTTGAGGTGGAAGGGTTTGGATAGCAAGCGCGCATCGGGAACAGCGTCGTTGGCGTGGAGCGCGACCGCAGCAAAGCCTGTAATGAACATGACCTTGGGGGCGGGGGTCAGGGCCTGTGCGCGCTGTGCCAATTCTATCCCGTCCATTTCGGGCATGACGATATCAGTCAGCAACAGGTCAAATGTGCCCGATTCGACATAGTCCAAGGCTTCGCGTCCCGTGGCGGCGGTGGTCACATCATAGCCATTGCGTTCAAGCGCGCGGGCAAGGTATCCGCGCATCGCGTCATCATCTTCGGCCAAAAGGATGCGAGTCATAGTCAGTCAAGTTCCATCGCGCGTGTCATGCCGATTAATAGGCCATATTTTCTTAACATTTCATAGCAGTAATTGCACTAAATTGGCGCTTCGGCCACTATGATGGATGATATGCAACCGCCGCCACCCGCCATTCTATCCGGCCCAACGCAGCCAACATGCCCGATTGTCATATCGATCCCCCATGCTGGGAGATATTATTCGCCAGAATTGCTGTCGGTGGCCCGCGTCAGTGCATCCACGTTACAACGGCTGGAAGATCGTTATGTGGATCTGCTGGCCAAGGGGCTTGGTGCCCAGGGCTATCGCGTTATCGCAGCGACCCATGCCCGCGCGTGGATAGACCTTAATCGCGGCGAAGATGAATGGGATAGCAGCTTGATTTCTGGCGGGCATTCGCCGCCGCATGCTGGGCGATATACCCGTGCGGGTCTTGGCGTCATCCCGCGCCGGTTGCATGATGTCGGTGACCTGTGGCGCCGTCGTTTTACCCATGCCGAGCTGATGGCGCGGATTGAGGGAATTCACCGCCCCTATCATGCAGTGGTGGCCGAGGCGCTCGCTGCTGCAGCATCGCTTTATGGCCGCGCAGTGCTGATAGACCTGCATAGTATGCCCCGCCAGCCCGGCGGGTCCCCCCAAATAGTGTTGGGCGACAGGCACGGGTTGACCGCCACGTCGAGGCTGGTCGAGCGGTTGATGGCGACGGGCGAAGGGATGGGTTATCGGGTAGCCCGCAATGCGCCCTATGCCGGCGCGCATACGATAGAGCACCACGCGCAAAAGCTTTCTGGGCGGCGATGGCGAATAGAGGCGGTGCAGGTGGAGGTGGATCGCTCACTATATTTGGACACAGCGATGGAGCCGTGTGCTGAAGCAGTCAGCCGTATGGCGGATGTGGTTGAACGGGTCGCCGCGGCAGCCAGCGCCTACGTCAAAGGCAATCATTTTTTTGTGCAGGCTGCGGAATAAAAAACCGCCCCGTGACAGATATCACGGAGCGGCCAGGGTCCAGGGAGGAGGCACCAAGCGGTGCCGCTACCCAGCCGGAAAAGGGGGGGACCGGCTGCGGGTAACATCCTCAAGATAGGCTATGCCATTGCATGTTTCAAGCACCACATAATATAAATAGTTATGCCGTCGGTAACGGCACTTCGTTGAGCGCAGGGTTGATTTCCTGAAGAGGAACCTTGCCCTGTTGCATCTGCTCACCAAAGATTTCACGCATCAACTGCATCGAAAACAGGTGGGCATAAAGCAGAGGCAACATTCCAGATTGAGCAATTTTGCGCAGCGAGTCGCCGCGCAGATCGCGCAATTTATCTTCGTCAATCATTCGGAATCCGCGATAGATATAGGGGTTTTCATTGCCTTCGGTCTGGATGGCGACTTCGCCGTCCATCAGGATTTCGAGCTTGTTTAATTCCTCCATAAAAGCCTGTGTTCTCGCGCCGGCTTCCTCAAATTGGCGACAGAATTCGAGGATGTCATTGGTGGTTTTGCTGGGCTTATCGCCGTCGAACAGCGCGTTGCTGCCATCGGTGCCTCCCGCTCCTATGCCTGGTGCGGTTGGGTCAAAACAGAGCGATAAGTCATCGCTATCGGGGCTCAATTTGGCGAGCAGGAAGGGGTAACGGCGAACATAAGCGGGAATATAGACGGGTTTTGCAAGATTGCCGTCGGCTGCGACAAACACATTGACCCCCTCATTCAGGCCCATCAGCGCCAGCGGGACCGACTGATCACCAGACGAAAAGACGATCGGATAAAATCGACTGGCCATGACAAATTCGTCAACAGTCACAGGGATGGCGTGAGTATGAGCCATAAATGGCGCCGTTTCTTGGGTTGTGATCGACCAGTCGGCATGTTGCCCAGCCGAAAGCGGCACAAGGTCATTAAAAAAAAGAGGCAGGTTGGGCACAGTGGCCATCGGGAACACTCCGTCGTGAAAATGGTTGCTTTGAGGCCGCGCAAAAATGGTCGTAGCGGAAATGCGCCTTTATTGCCTGATTGGCTCATGCGCAAGTCAGGGGATGAGCACGCCCGCATTAAATAGGCCGCTCGGGTCCAGCGCCTGCTTGCTCGCCCGCAAGATGGACAGACGGACCGGGTCGCCAAGCTGTTTCAGCACGTCGCGTTTAATGCGGCCAATACCATGTTCGGCGCTGATCGACCCACCCATCGCCACGGCGGCCTGATAGACGATATGACTTGCCCCCTCGCCATGCTCTGCGATCCACTGATTTGCGTCCGCTTCTGGTGGTGGGCGATAGTGGAAATGGACATTGCCGTCGCCCAGATGACCAAAGGCCAGACAGGTGGCGCCGGGGAAGGCCGCCGCAATGTGACACGGCACGGTATCGATATAATCAGGCATCAGGTCAACTGGCACGCTAATGTCGTGCTGGACAGCGGGACCGACTGCGCGTTCGCCTTCGGAAATCGAGTCGCGTAATTTCCAGAACGCTTCGGCTTGCGCCTCGCTCGCGGCGATTATGGCGTCACTGGCAATATCCATCTCGATCAAATCGGCGATTTGACTCTCTAGCAGCGGCGCAGGATCCGCTTCGCCTGGCCCCGCAACCAGCTCCACCAACACATGCCACGGCCCGGCTGTCGCAATGGGCGCGCGGGTGCCCGGCACATGTGCCAGAACATTGTTGAGCGCCATTTGCGGGATGATCTCAAACCCCTCCAACGCGCTGCCCAATGTGGATTCAATATGGCGCAGCGCCTTAAGCGCATCATGCGGGCTGGCAACGCTGAACCAACCTACCGCCCGCGATGCTATGTTCGGAACAAGCCGCAACGTCACACCGGTTATGATGCCCATGGTGCCTTCGGCTCCGATAAACATCTGTTTCGGGTCTGCTCCCTGATTATCCTTGGCGAGCGGGGTCATCATGTTGAGCAGGTTGCCATCGGCGAGCACAATTTCCAGCCCCAGCGTCAGCCCGCGCATAGTTCCATGGCGAAGCACCTGCGTTCCGCCTGCGTTCGTTGAAACAAGCCCGCCAAGCGTTGCTGAGCCCTTTCCACCAAGCGTGAGAGGAAAGCGAAGCCCCACCGCCTCGGCGGCCTCGTGGGCGTGGGTGAGGATAACGCCGGCGTCGCCATGAAGCTGCATCGCGTCTTTATCAACGCCCCGGATTCTATTCATCCGCCGCAAAGACAAGAGCATCGCATCGCCGCTATCGTCGGGCGTCGCGCCGCCGCATTGGCCGCTATTGCCGCCCTGCACAGTCAGCGAGGTGCCTGCCGCCGCGCACAGGCGAACGATGGCCTGGACCTCGGCTGCCGAAGCAGGAGAAAGCATCGCCGCCGCCGCACCATGCAATTGCCCTCGCCAATCGCTGAGCCACGGGGCCATCGTCTCGGCGTCCTGGGTATAGCCCTTTGGTCCGAGCAGGTTGGCGAGAGACGCGAGCAGTTCTGGCGATGGTTGTGGCATCTTCACACTATGCACCGGCCCGTGAGAAGTTGTCAAAACTGGCCGTTCATGGCTAAATCGCTTGACTTTTCGCGGGCTTTAGTTAGTCGCTCGATCATAGCGATATTATGCCGAGACGAGGTGTAGGCGCACATTTTTCTGGACATTATCACGCTTATGACTTTTGCCGACCTCGGCCTTTCCGATGAATTACTGCGCGCCGTAACCGAGGCGGGCTACGCTGAGCCGACGCCGATACAGGCCGCCGCCATTCCGCAAGTGCAGATGATGCGCGATCTGGTCGCCATTGCCCAGACGGGAACCGGCAAGACCGCCAGCTTTGTTTTGCCGATGATCGACATCCTTGCGCATGGCCGCACGCGCGCGCGTATGCCGCGCAGCCTGATTTTGGAGCCGACGCGCGAGCTGGCTGCGCAAGTCGCCGAAAACTTTGAGAAATACGGCAAATATCACAAATTATCGATGGCGCTGCTGATCGGTGGTGTGCAGATGGGCGATCAGGTCAAAGCGCTGGAAAAGGGTGTCGATGTGCTGATCGCCACGCCAGGTCGGCTGATGGATTTGTTCCAGCGCGGTAAAATCATGCTCAATGATTGCACCTTATTGGTGATCGACGAGGCCGACCGGATGCTCGACATGGGGTTCATCCCCGACATTGAGGAAATTTGCACCAAATTGCCCAAGGATCGGCAGACACTGCTGTTCTCCGCAACGATGCCACCCGTTATCAAGCGTCTGGCTGATAAGTTCCTGACCAATCCCAGGTCGGTAGAGGTCGCACGGCCCGCCAGCTCGAACCTCAATATTACACAAGCGCTGGTCAAGGTGGACGAGCGCAAAAAGGGCGATGTTGTGCGCAAATTGCTGCGCAGCGAGCCGAACATGTCGACGATCATTTTTTGCAACCGCAAGACGATGGTCCGCGATCTGGCCAAGTCGCTGCAACGCGATGGTTTCCGCGCTGGTGAAATCCATGGCGACATGGATCAATCAAGCCGTATCGCCGAGCTTGACCGTTTCAAGGCGGGCGATGTCACGGTGCTGGTGGCGTCGGATGTTGCGGCGCGCGGGCTCGACGTCAAGGGCGTCAGCCACGTCATCAATTATGATACGCCGTGGCACCCCGACGATTATGTCCACCGCATCGGCCGCACAGGGCGCGCGGGCGCCAAGGGGCATTCCTATACCTTTGTGACCACAAAGGACGCCGAAGCGATCGACAATGTGCAAAAACTGATCGGCGTCAAAATTCCGTGGGATGATGGCCTGAGCGGGGGCGGGGCGAAAGGCGCGCCATCAGAGGCGGTTGAAGATCAAGCGGCAGAGACTAAGCAATCACGCCCCAGCCGTTCCATAGCCAGGCCGGCCAAAATCGCTCCTGGCAACGAAACAGAAGCGCCCGCCATGGTCGCTTTGCGCGATGACAATCCGAAAGATGCCGCGCCAAAGGGCGATTCTGCGCCCGCTAAATCGCGCGCTGCAAAGCCACGCCCTGCGCCAAAGGGCGACGCTAAACCCAAAAAAGCGCAGCCAGAAGAGCAACGGCCACCGCGTTTCAAACAACAAGATGCCGAAGAAGACGGCGGTTGGAATGGCCCGATGCCCGGCTTCCTTGGTGTTGGTTTTGGACGTTAGCGGCGTATTACGTTCACCAACCCAAACCCATCCCTATACCCTTAAGCGAAAACATCAGCCGGCCCGCGCCCCAACGGATCAGGGCCATATTGGTTCGGCCCCTTGGTCCCTTCGATGCACATGAATACGATCAGGATGATGCTGCCAGCATAGGGAATGAAGCTCAATAGGTAGAACCAGCCCGATTTATCCTGATCGTGAAAGCGGCGGACGGTGACGGCGAGATGGGGGATGAAGGTGCCCAACAGCCACAGCAACAGCAATGCCCCACCGATCCAGGTCAGCGGCCCGGGCAATGCCCTTGCGGATGGGGCAGTATCGGATGCGAACTTGCCATATTGATTGCTCTGTGCCGCCATCTCGGCCCAATCCAGGCCAGCAAAAACGAGAATGATGCCGAAGGCAAGGACAATTATATTGAGCAGCTGGAACATCCAATATTCCATCCGCTGTGAACGGCCCGAAAAATCCGCATAGCGCCGCAGCGGCATCAGCATCCAGTTCATAAACCCTCCTTAGTTATTGCTCCAAACCACCGTTCGCCCTGAGCTTGTCGAAGGGCCGTTCTTTCTTACTAATCTGTTGCGTAAAAGAAAATCAGTCCTTCGACAAGCTCAGGACGGACGGGCATGGGTTAAGCCTATTGCGCTTTGAAATTGCGCCGCCGCGTCAAGCTTTGCGTTTATTGCGCTTGCGGTCATTGGGGTCGAGCCAGATTTTACGCAGCCGGATGCTCTTTGGCGTTACTTCGACCATTTCGTCATCATCGATATAGGCAATCGCCTGTTCCAGCGTCAGCCGTTTTGGTGGGGTCAGGCGGATCGCATCATCTTTTCCGGTCGAGCGGAAATTGGTGAGCTGTTTCGACTTCATCGGGTTGACCTCAAGGTCGTCAGGCTTGGCATTTTCGCCGATGATCATGCCTTCATACAATGGCTCGCCAGGGCTGACCATCAGCACGCCGCGCTCTTCCAATGGGCCGAGCGCGTAGGCCACCGCTTCGCCCGTTCCGTTGGAAATCAGCACGCCGACCGGCCGCCCCTCGATATTGCCCTTATAGGCGTCATATTTTTCGAACAATCGGTTCATGATGCCGGTGCCGCGCGTGTCGGACAGAAACTCGCCATGATAGCCGATGAGGCCGCGCGACGGGCCGCTAAAGGTGATCCGCGTCTTGCCACCGCCCGAGGGCCGCATGTCGGTCAAATCGGCCTTGCGGGTCTGCATTTTTTCGATGACGGTGCCGGTATATTCGTCATCAACGTCGATCACGACCTGTTCATAGGGTTCGGTGCGTTTGCCATTGTCATCGTCGCGAAACAGCACGCGTGGGCGGCTGATGCCTAGCTCATACCCCTCGCGCCGCATCGTTTCGATGAGCACGCCAAGCTGGAGCTCGCCGCGACCCGCCACCTCATAGCTGTCCTTGTCGGCGCTTTCGGTGACACGCACCGCGACGTTGGTTTCGGCTTCGCGCAGCAATCGGTCGCGGATCATCCGGCTGGTGACCTTGTCGCCCTCGCGCCCGGCAAACGGGCTGTCGTTGACGGCAAAACGCATCGACAGCGTTGGCGGGTCGATAGGTTGCGCGGTAATCGCCTCTGTCACGCCCGGCTCGGCAATGGTGTTGGCGACGGTTGCCGTGGTCAGGCCAGCCAGGCAGATGATGTCGCCCGCTTTGGCTTCGTCAACCGCGACACGTTCCAGCCCCTGAAACGAGAATAGTTTTGATGCGCGCCCGCTTTCCAGCACTTTGCCGTCCATGCCAATGGCGTGGATCGCCTGATTGACCTTGATCCGCCCCGAAGCCACTTTGCCAGTGAGGATGCGGCCAAGGAAGTTATCGCGGTCGAGCAAGGTCACCAGCATCGTGAACGGCGCGTCGACCTCGACATCGGGCGCGCGGACATGGGCGACAATGGTTTCGAACAAGGGCGCCAATGTCCCTTCGCGCGCCTCGATATCCTCGCTGGCATAGCCATTACGGCCAGACGCATAGAGGATCGGGAAGTCGAGCTGTTCATCGCTCGCGCCTAAATTGAGGAACAGTTCGAAACATTCGTCGAGCACTTCGGCGGCGCGGGCGTCGTGGCGATCAATTTTGTTGACGACGACGATGGGCTTGAGGCCAAGCGCCAGCGCCTTTCCGGTCACGAACTTGGTTTGCGGCATCGGCCCTTCGGCAGCATCGACCAACAAGATAACGCCATCGACCATCGACAGGATGCGCTCCACCTCTCCGCCGAAATCGGCGTGGCCCGGCGTGTCGACGATGTTGATCCGTGTGTCGCCGCTTTTACCATGCCATTCAACGCTGGTGCATTTGGCGAGGATGGTGATTCCGCGCTCTTTCTCAAGGTCGTTCGAATCCATCGCGCGCTCTTCGACACGCTGATTGTCGCGGAACGTGCCCGACTGGCGGAACAGCTGGTCAACGAGGGTGGTTTTACCATGATCGACGTGCGCGATGATGGCGATATTTCGCAGGGCCATTTTGGGTCTTTTCGAATAGTGGAGTTAGGGAGTTGCGCGCCCCCTAGCGCTTTTGCTGCATTGCGGCAAGCATAGTTCGATAGGGGCGCTGGTGAGCGGACAATCCATCGAGCTATGTCACCCCCCTTGGCGAATGCGAATGACTGTATTATATAGGCAAGACAGCGCGGGCTTGCACAATGGCTGTGCAGGTTCCACATTGATAAGAATCGCAATAGGGATGGTGATACGAATATGACGACGACCACCAATGTTGAAACCGCAAAACCCACAATTATCCTCGAGGCACCCGCGCCTGTCCCCGTGGTGGCGGCGGATAGTGCGGCTGGTCTCGTCAGCATTTCCGACGAACAGCGAACGCAGCTTGACACCCGCGTCGATGGTTTCGTCAACGACCTTGTCACCACCGACGCCAACAGCCCTGAGTTCGGGCAGAAGGTCGATCAGATCACCAATATGGGCCGCGCCGAGATTATGGCGGCAGCGAACCAGTCGAACCGCTTTCTTGATCGCCCGGCCCGCTCGCTCGACCGCGACGGCACTGTCGGTGCGGACCTGGTGGCGCTGCGCCAAACGGTTGAGGATCTCGACCCGTCGCGCCAGGGGATGCTGAGCCAGAAAAAATTGTTCGGGCTGATCCCCTATGGCGGCAATGTGCGGACCTATTTTGACAAATATGAAAGCGCGCAGGGGCATATCTCGAACATCCTGATGCGGTTGTCGAACGGCAAGACCGAGCTGATCAAGGATAATGGCGACATCGACATCGAGCGGCAGAATCTGTGGGCGGCGATGAGCCGGCTCGAACAGATGGTCCATGTCGCCAAAAAGCTTGATGAAAAGCTCGAGGCCAAGGCGGCCGAACTGGAGGCGACCGACCCGACCAAGGCCAAGGCGATCCGCGAAAGCGCGCTTTTCTATGTCCGCCAGCGCAGTCAGGACATCCTCACCCAGCTTGCGGTCAGCGTGCAGGGCTATCTCGCGCTCGACCTAGTCAAAAAGAATAATGTCGAGCTGGTCAAGGGCGTTGACCGCGCCAGCACCACCACCGTCGGCGCGCTGCGCACTGCGGTGACGGTGGCACAGGCGATGGCCAACCAGAAACTGGTGCTCGGACAGATTACCGCGCTCAACACCACCACCGCCAAGATCATCGACAGCACCGGCGAGCTGCTCAAGACCAACACCGCCGCAATCCACGAGCAAGCGGCGGCATCGACCATCCCGATGGAGACGCTGCAACGCGCGTTCCAGAATATCTACGACACGATGGATGCGGTCGATACGTTCAAACTGAAAGCGCTCGACAGCATGAAAACGACGATCAGCACGCTGACGGTCGAGGTTGAAAAATCGCGCGGCTACATCGCGCGGGCCGAGGGGCAGGCACAGGCCGCGGCGCAGGTGACCGGCAAGGACAGCCCGCTTAGCGCGCTGGAGGGGTAGGGCATGCTATTCTCCACCGTTCGCCCTGAGTGCTGTCGAAGCCCTGTGGCTGAGGCCGCGTATCGAAGGGTGGTCCTTCGATACACCGCTATGCCCTTCGGCTTCGCTCAGGGGCAGCGGTTACTCAGGGCGAACGGCTCTGTCCAACCTCATCCGGCTCCAAGCACCCCATGGTGAGCGAGGTTGACCTTCAGATAGAACGCGCGAACGCCGCATTGGACCGGGCGCGCAATCGCAGCCAAGCGCCCTCCATCCGCCAGGGGCAGGCGCAGATAGAGCGCGCCAAACGGTTCGCGCTGATGCTCGGCGGCGGCATGGCCGGGCTGTTCGCGCTCGCCATCGTGTGGAGCCTGATATTCGGGCCGGTCAGCGCCATCGGCATCATCATGCTGATGATCGCAGGGCTCGCGGTGTTCATCGCCGCTGGCCTGTTCAGCCGCGCTGCCGATGTGCGGTTCGACACAATAGCGCAAGGGCCATTACCCGCCATCGCCGACAAGGCCGACCGCTGGCTGGCGCAGCAACGCCCCGCGCTGCCCGCGCCTGCACAGAGCCTGTCCGACCAGATCGGCGCGCGGATCGCCAATTTGCGGCCTCAGCTTGAAACATTGGACGCGGGCGCCCCCGAAGCGATGGAGCTGCGCCGTCTGATGGGCGAGGAATTGCCCGA
>JBEBJX010000011.1:0-38433 GCA_040079655.1 Sphingopyxis sp.
TCACACCAATCCCCCCACAAACCGCTCGAACAGATAGAAACTATCCTGTGGCCCCGGGCTCGCCTCGGGGTGATATTGCACGCTGAACGCGCGCTTTTCGGGCAATTCAAACCCGCAGTTGGAGCCGTCGAACAAACTCGTGTGCGTCACCACTGCGCCCTCGGGCAGGCTTGCCGCGTCGACCGCAAAGCCATGGTTCATCGATGTAATCTCGACCGCGCCGTCCGACAAACGCTTGACCGGATGGTTGGCGCCGCGATGCCCCTGATGCATTTTAAGCGTCTTTGCCCCAACGCTGAGCGCCAGCAATTGATGCCCCAGGCAAATGCCGAATATTGGCAGGCCAGCATCCATCAATGCACGGATCACCGGCACCGCATAGTCGCCCGTCGCGGCGGGATCGCCCGGCCCGTTGGAGAGGAAAATGCCAGCAGGTTTGAGCGCCATGATGTCGTCAAAGCTCGCGGTGGCGGGGACCACCGTAACCCGCGCGCCCGCCTTGACTAGATTACGAAAGATATTGTCCTTGGCCCCATAATCGATGGCGACGACATGCGGTGCAGCGTCACCGCTGCGCTTATGCTCCGACATGCCATAGCCCTGCCCCAGCGTCCACACACCGCCGGTCCAGGCTCCCGACTCAACCCGCGTGACATCTTTGGCGAGATCCATCCCCTCCAGTCCAGCAAATGCGCGCGCGGCGGCCAGCAGATCATCAACGTCGAACTGTCCATCGGGGGCGTGGGCGATCACCGCATTGGGCGCGCCAGCCTCGCGGATATGGCGGGTCAGCGCGCGGGTATCAATGCCGCTAATACCGACCAGGCCATTGGCCGCCATCCACGCATCGAACCGCCCAGTTTCGCGAAAATTACTTGGCGCGGTCACATCTTCGCGGACAACACAGCCGACCGCGCGGGGCTTTGCCGCCTCAACGTCCTCACCGTTCGCGCCAACATTGCCGATATGCGGGAATGTGAAGGTGATGATCTGCCCGGCATAGCTCGGGTCGGTCATAATTTCCTGATAGCCGGTCATCGCGGTGTTGAAACAGACCTCGCCCACCCCAATGCCGACAGCACCAAAGCCCCGACCCCACAGGATTTCGCCAGACGCCAGCACTAATGCTGCCGTCGCGCCTTGTGGCGAAGAATGAGGGGTGGCTTTGGCCATGCTTCATACGCTCCGTTGTGCCTGTTCAGCTCGGCATCTTAAACGGCCAGACAGTTATGCGCTAAACCCGGCGCGCGCAATCTAGCGAATATATTTTTATGGCGCTATGGTCCCTCCTTTCCATAGTGAGGGAGTCGAATTCGCATGATTCGCGATGACATAGGCGCTGCGCAAATTACCGCGATGAAAGCGGGCGACAAGCCCCGTTTACAGACGATCCGGCTGATGCTGGCGCGGATCAAGGACCGCGATATTGAACTGCGCACCGCCGCGCAAAAGCCTGATGATGACGCGATGATTGTCGAGACATTGCAAAAAATGGTCAAGCAACGCCGCGAATCGATTGCGATGTTTGAAACGGGCGGTCGTGCCGAACTTGCCGCGAACGAGGCGGCCGAAATTGCGGTGATCGAGGAATATCTTCCCGCACAGATGAGCGAGGCGGATACCACCGCCGCCATCGAGGCGATCAAGGCCGAGCTTGG
The DNA here is from genome assembly GCA_040079655.1 of Sphingopyxis sp. Classification (GTDB taxonomy): domain Bacteria; phylum Pseudomonadota; class Alphaproteobacteria; order Sphingomonadales; family Sphingomonadaceae; genus Sphingopyxis. The sequence goes on from JBEBJX010000011.1 coordinate 1,659, forward strand.
CGCATCGTCGATCAAGGATATGGGCCGGGTAATGGCCGAGCTGAAAGCGCGCCACGCCACCACGCTCGACATGAGCAAGGCCAGCGCGCTGGTGAAAGCGGCCTTGGCAGGCTAGGCAGGGCCATGACCCTGACCCCACTCTGGCTGGACGAATTACGCGGGCGAACCATATTGTCCGCGCTGATTGGCAAGTCGATCAAGGTCACACGCGCGGGCCGCGAGTGGAAAGCATGCTGCCCGTTTCACAACGAAAAAACCCCCAGCTTCACGATCAACGATGACAAGGGATTTTACCATTGCTTTGGTTGCGGGGCGCATGGTGACGCCATCCGCTGGATGACCGACCAGCGCGGATTGCCGTTCATGGATGCGGTCAGGGAATTGGCGGCGGCGGCGGGGATGGACGTTCCTGCGCAAGACCCGCAAGCCGCCAGGCGCGCCGAGCAAGCCGTTTCATTGCGCGATGTCACACAAGCATCGGCGGCGTGGTTTGCCGAACGGTTGATGGATGATGAAGGCGCATTTGTTCGGGAATATCTCGAAAAACGTGGACTGTCCGATGAAACCATCGCCAATTTTGCGCTTGGCTATGCGCCCGATGCGCGCGGGCGACTGCGCGATGCGCTTGGAAAATATGGCGACGCGCTGGCCATAGAGGCCGGAATGCTCATCGCCCCGCCAGACGACGCTCCGGCAAATCGCCGCGAGCCCTATGACCGTTTTCGCGGGCGATTGATGATCCCGATCCGCGACGCGCGCGGCCGCACCATAGCGTTTGGCGGGCGCGCGCTTTCGCTGCCCGCAACCCGCAACAGCGGGAGCGGGGGTGGGCCGGGCGAACCAAAATACCTCAACTCCCCCGACACGCCATTGTTCGATAAAGGGCGGGTGCTCTATAACCTCGATCGCGCAGCCGCGCCTGCGCGCAAGGCCGATCGATTGATCGTCGTCGAAGGCTATATGGATGTCATCGCGCTTACCGAGGTGGGGATAGAAGAGGTGGTGGCACCGCTCGGCACCGCCCTCACCGAGGCACAGATCGCGCTGGCATGGCGGCTGGTGCCCGTGCCCATCCTCGCCTTTGATGGCGATGCGGCGGGGCAAAAGGCGGCGATGCGTGCCGCCCTTCGCGCTTTGCCATTGCTCAAGCCAGGGCACAGCCTCGCCTTTCTCATTTTGACGCAAGGGCAGGATCCTGATGACCTGGTGCGCAGTGGCGGTAGGGCCGCGTTCGAATCCTTGGCGGAGCGCCCAACCCCGCTGGTCGATTTGCTGTGGAATGCGGCCATGGCCAGCCGCCAAAACGACACGCCAGAAGCGAGGGCGGCGGTGCGTGCGCAATTGATGGCATGGGTGCAGACCATCGATGACCGCGACGTCGCCGCCCATTATCGTCAAGCCTATTACGAACGACTTGGCGCCGCTTTCTTTGCACAGCCGGCCAGGCAATCGGCGCGGCGCGGCGATAAAGCATCGTGGCGCCCTGCCCCCGAACGCGCACCCAGCGCCAGTTTGCGCAATGTCGGCCAGGCCATTGATGCCTCATATTGCGACGCCATCATTGCCGGGCTGATCCGCTATCCACAGATGATCCGCTCGCATGTGGAGATGCTGACACAGCTTGATGTCCCAAACCAAGAGAGCGCAAAGCTGCTCGGCATATTGATAGACTATGCTTTAACGCACGAGGGGCTTGATAATCAGACCCTATTGACCATATTGGGGACCACAGCACAGTATAATAAGGCACAGCAATTGCTTCGCGCCGATGCTATGCCCTTTTCTTTTTCAAAGGTGATTGACCCCGAGGATGATCATCAGGAAGAGATGAAGGAACAGGCTTTGCGCGACCTTGACGAAGTGATCGCAACGGCGGTGGCTTGGCCACAAGTCAATGCGGCACTTATCGCGTCAACCGAGGCGATGCGTGTGGCAATGGATGCAAAGAGTTTTTCGGAACAGCAACGTCTGTTACGGGTTAAATCTGAATTGGCAGGACGGCTGGCGCAGCTCGCTGAATCGTCAAACACCGTTTGAAATATTTCCGGCGCGGGCGCGCTGAATTGGGCAACAGGAACTGGCATGAGCGAAGACGATAACGACGTAATCAGCGGCGATGAGCCATTGATTGATCTCAACGATGCCAAGGTCAAAAAGCTCATCGCCCGCGCAAAAAAACGCGGCTACATCACTTATGACGAGCTGAATGAGGCGCTGCCTCAGGATCAACTATCCTCTGAGCAAATCGAAGATGTCATGTCCGCCATCTCCGAAATGGGCGTGAATATCGTCGAGAAAGACGAAGATGCCGAGGATGATGACGCCGAGGACAATACCGAGGAGGAGATTGAGCCCGTTGGCTCCTCTCCCTCAATCTCTGTGCCCGAGAAAAAGAAAGAGACCATTGATCGCACCGATGACCCGGTGCGGATGTATTTGCGCGAAATGGGCGCGGTCGAGCTGTTGAGCCGCGAGGGCGAAATTGCGATTGCCAAGCGCATAGAGGCAGGCCGCGACACGATGATTATCGGCCTGTGTGAAAGCCCGATCACATTCAATGCCATCACCGAATGGGCCAATGCGCTCGACGCGGGCGAGATGCAGCTGCGCGAAATCCTCGACCTCGAAGCGATGCTCCACAAAGATCCGGTGCCGGAAAACCTCGATGAAGAGGGTGACGGAGAGGATAATGCAGAAATTTCTGAAAAAATCGCGGGCCCCTCGTTCAAAGATGAAGACGAGGTAGAAGAAGCCCCTCCCGAGGAAGAAGACGAAGAAAGCGCCATGACCGAGCGGCGCCAGCGACAGGCTGCCGAAGAAGAGGAAGAGGATAACACGCTCTCGCTTGCCGCGATGGAAGAATTGCTCAAGCCCGAGGCGATTGAGCGATTCACCAATATCTCGAAACTGTATAAGGAGTTTTCCAAGCTCCAGAATGCGCGTTTGAACGCCCTAACGCTAGGCAATGATTTTCCGCCGGCGCAGGAAAAGAAATATCAGCGGATTGGCGATGAGCTGACTGCCGAGGTAGAAAGCGTCCAATTCCACGGCAGCAAAATCGAATATCTGGTCGATCAGCTCTATAGTTTTAACCGCCGATTGACTGCACTGGGCGGGCAGATGCTGCGGCTTGCCGAACGGCACAAGGTTCCGCGCCGCGACTTTTTGACCGCCTATGTCGGCTCGGAGCTGGATGAAAACTGGCTGGAGCGTATCAGCGGGATCGACAAAAAATGGGCCGCCTTTGCCGATCGAGAAGCCGACGCGGTGGACCGTATTCGCAGCGAGATAAGCGAAATTTCACAATCAACCGGCATGGCGCTTAGCGAGTTTCGCCGCGTCGTCAACATGGTGCAAAAGGGCGAACGCGAGGCGCGCATCGCCAAAAAAGAGATGGTCGAGGCCAACCTGCGCCTGGTTATCAGTATCGCCAAAAAATATACCAATCGCGGGCTGCAATTCCTCGACCTGATCCAGGAAGGCAATATCGGCCTGATGAAGGCGGTCGACAAGTTCGAATATCGCCGCGGTTACAAGTTCAGCACCTATGCGACCTGGTGGATCAGGCAGGCGATCACCCGCTCGATTGCTGACCAGGCGCGCACCATCCGCATTCCGGTGCATATGATCGAAACGATAAACAAGCTGGTGCGCTGTTCGCGGCAATTTCTCCACGAGCAAGGGCGCGAGCCAACCCCCGAAGAGATGGCTGAACGCCTGTCGATGCCGCTCGAAAAGGTGCGCAAGGTGATGAAAATCGCCAAAGAGCCAATCAGCCTGGAAACCCCGATTGGCGACGAGGAAGACAGCCACCTCGGCGATTTCATCGAGGATAAGAACGCGATCATCCCGGTTGATGCGGCGGTGCAGGCCAACCTCAAGGAAACTGTGACCCGCGTGCTTGCATCGCTGACCCCGCGCGAAGAACGTGTGCTCCGCATGCGTTTTGGCATCGGCATGAACACCGATCACACGCTCGAAGAAGTCGGCCAGCAATTCAGCGTGACCCGCGAGCGCATCCGCCAGATCGAGGCCAAGGCACTGCGCAAGCTCAAGCACCCGTCGCGCTCGCGCAAGATGCGGAGCTTTTTGGATCAGTAGGGGTCGGGGCTAGCCATGACCGACCCCGCGATGATCGAGCCGTGGATTTATGCTGCGCTGACCGCCGTCGCGGTGCTGACTGGCTTCATCGATGCGATTGCCGGCGGCGGCGGGCTCATCATGCTGCCCGCGCTTCTCTATGCCGGGCTGCCGCCGCACATGGTGCTGGGCACCAACAAACTGCAATCCACGTTCGGCTGCGCGATAGCGACGCGCAACTATCACCGCGCCGGGTTGTTCACGGTGCGGCCCAATATCGCCGCCATGGCGCTGGTGTTTGTCGGCGCGGGGGCGGGCGCGCTGTTGGTCCAGCGCTTTACTGCCGATGCCTTACGGCTAATCGTGCCGTTGTTGCTGATCGCGGTTGCGCTTTACACCTTGCTTTCGCCTCAGATGAACGATGATGACCGCCACGCCCGCCTGTCAGTACGCGGCTATGCGCCTGTCGCGGGGAGCATCGGTTTTTACGACGGGTTTTTTGGCCCCGGTACTGGCCAGTTTTTCGCCGCGACGCTGGTTGCCTTTCGTGGGCTTGGCCTGACGCGCGCGACCGGCCTTACCAAATTGTTCAACCTGACCAGCAATGTTGCCAGCGTCATTATCTTTGCACTTGGTGGGCAGATGGTGTGGCTGCTCGGCCTCAGCATGGCGGCAGGGGCGATGGCGGGCGCGTGGATCGGATCACACAGCGCCACGCGGTTTGGGGCAAAGTTGATTCGCCCGCTGTTCCTGACCATCAGCCTGGCGCTGACCATAAGGCTGGTGTGGGGATGGTTCGCCGATTAAGGGCCACGCGATTAAGGGCGCCAATACGCAAATTGCATCCGAAATGGCGGATTTGCATAAAAGCCCTTAACCCCGTTAACCATATGAAATTACACATGTCCCAATGTGGGGCGGGGCCTATAAACCCCACCTTTACATCTTGCCGCTATTGCCTGTGTTCAACCAATGCATGGCGCGCGATCGCCCTGCCTAATGTATATGATCAGGACGGACAGCTATGGCGCAACCACTTCGTGTTACCGAAACAAGTGACCTTACGCGCGCTATAGATGCACTGGTCACTCATGATGGCACCGGCGCGCACCCCTATGTCCAGTCACGAAAACTGATAGAAGGGCGCGGCGCAACACGCAATCTGGCCGATGCCATCCATTTTTTGGGCATGCTGCATGGCCGCCACCCGGGGCTGGTAGAACATGCGGCTAACCGCGCGGTCACTGCACCCGAACGCCATTGGTTTGAGCAGGCAGTGAACGCTTTTGGCCGCGAGCGAGCCTATCTATCCTCGCTCGGTGTCGGAGCCGGGCCTATGCCTAGCACAGCTGGGCAGCAGCAATGCGAATCAACAATCATCGCGCAAAGCCACGCGATCGAAATGCTAGGCCGTTCAGAGCGAGTGGGATGTGGATTGGGTGCCGCCCTCGCATTAGCGCTTGATTGGCGTTCTATCCGTGCTGTGCTGGATTCTGCGGCTGCGCGGCTTGATGTTCAAATCCGCCCGGCGGCGCTCCCAGATTTGCACGAGACTATTGCGCTCATCGCCAGCTATGCTGGGTCGCAATCGGTCGAGCGAGCGATGCTGTTTGGCGCTCAGCAATTGTTGGCGCAGCACCGCGGTATGTGGGACTTGCTCTCTACGCGTGAGGTGGTGCGCACTGACTATTAGGTGTAGAGTCCCTATATCGTGGACTGCGGCTTGCCGAATCCGCAAGCTCTGACACTTCCGCCTCAAGGTTACAAATCCCTACCTGATATTTCGACTTGCCCGGCGCTAGAGCTTGCGCGTATCTGCCCATCCCCTTATGCCTGACCCATCTTGACGTTAACGTAAGGTGAGAGTGATGGCACTGCGATTCGATGGCACAAGCAATTATGTAGCAACCGAGGACCTGAAGGTTGCGGTAAACGCCGCCGTTACCTTGCGCCGCCCGCTGCTGGTCAAGGGCGAGCCGGGCACAGGCAAAACCGTTTTGGCCGAGGAAATTGCCAAATCGCTCGGTGCACCGCTGATTTGCTGGAACATCAAATCCTCCACCAAAGCGCAACAGGGCCTGTATGAATATGACGCGGTGGCGCGGCTGCGCGACGGGCAGCTCGGCGAAGCGCGCGTCCACGACATCCGCAATTATATCAAGCCCGGAAAGTTATGGGAGGCATTTACCGCGCCCGAACTGCCCGTCCTGCTGATCGACGAGATCGACAAGGCCGACATCGAGTTCCCCAACGACTTGCTCCACGAGCTCGACCGAATGGCATTCGATGTTTACGAGACCGGCGAGCATATCGCCGCCGCCGAGCGACCGATTGTCATCATCACCTCGAACAATGAAAAGGACCTGCCCGACGCCTTTTTGCGCCGCTGTTTCTTTCACTATATCAAATTCCCCGACCGCGAGACGATGCAGGCGATTGTCGATGTCCATTTCCCCAAGATTCAAAAGATTTTGGTCGGCCGCGCGCTCGACATTTTTTACGAGGTGCGCGATGTCCCCGGCCTCAAGAAAAAGCCGAGCACCAGCGAGCTGATCGACTGGCTGAAATTGCTGCTGAATGAGGACATGCCGCTCGAAGTGCTGCAAAATAAAGACACGCGCAGCGCGATTCCGCCGCTGCACGGCGCGCTGCTCAAGAACGAGCAAGACGTGATGCTGTTCGAACGGCTGGCGTTCATGGCGCGCGGGCGGGGCTGAGCAGCCCGCCCTAACCTCCGCTCACAGCCGATAGGCTATTTCGAGGTCGCCCCAGCGCCGCCCGTTAAAATGGAGAGGGACATAGACGTTGCGCGTCACCTGATAATTCTGGCCGTCGGCCTCGTGGCGGTAAACCGCCATGAAAAATGGCTCTTCGGAAATTTTGGCCTCCTTATCGCAGTCGCCCATGATGATCCGCCCGTTGCGGCAATATTGGGTGTCGTGAGCCAAATCGCCGGTGGGATTTTGTGAAAATTTGCTGATGTGGGTCGGCAAAAACCCGTCAGCGGATGAGCAAACCGATGCCATCACGCGGTCATCAAATGCACAAATCTCATCGAGCACGGGCCGCCAATGCGCGTCGGCCCAGTCGGACAGGGCGGTGCGGAACCGCTCTGGGTTGCTTCCCGCTACGGACTGGTAAGCTTTATCGCGCAATTGCGCCACGGTCAGCGTGCCCGATCGCAAGGCCGCTTCGGTCAGCGCCACGACCTCGTCACGCTTGGTCATGGCATAAGAAACGAACGCCCAGTCCTCGGTCGATGCCCCCGCCGCTACCAGACCGTGAAACACCCGGTTAGACAGTGATTCGAGTTTGTCGACCTTGTCATGCGATTTGACCAGCATATCGGCGCTGGCACGAACTCGCACGCCATAATCCTGAAGGCCACCCCGCATTTGCTGGCTGTTGGCATGGATGAGCGAGGCGCTGCGGGCGATTTGATCGCCCTGCCCATCGACCAGCGCCACCAGGTCTATTGCTCGGTTCAGCGCCTCTGAGACGCGGCCAAAGCCTGCTTCGGCGTTGCGACTCTCTTCGACCCCAATGTTAATTTCGCGGACCAGCCCCTCGGCCTCTTTCGACAGACTGCCAACAGTGCGTTTTATTTCATCGGTGGCGGCGCGTGTATTGCTGGCGAGTTTTTTGACCTCGCTGGCAACCACGGCGAATGTGCGGCCTGCGGCTCCAGCGCGCTCGGCCTCAATGGCTGCATTCAGCGCGAGCATATTGGTTGTTTTTGCAATCGATTCAATGGTGCTGGACACTGCCTTCACCTGCTCCATTGCCGCTGCAAAATTGGTTACGTGGGTTCCAAGCCGTTCAACCAGTTCGGTCAGCTTGCCAATATCGTCGATGCTCAATTTAACTTGATCGGCACTGCTTGAAATATCAGCAGTGGCTCTGGCCGACAGGATCTTTGCTTCTTCGGTTGCCCGCGCCACCTGAGCCTGATCGGCCTCCAGATTGGCCGTCAACCTTTCCAATTTCGCCAACGATTGCATTTGCTCGCTCAGGTCGTTGGCGACATCTTGTATCTCACCACCAACGTCTGAACAGCCAACGGCAAGCTCGCCGCAATGCCCTGCCAATTTGGAATCAAAAAGCGGTAAGGCCGAGGAAATTGGTCCCATTTTCATGTCAGCACAGCCCTATGGTTAGCGGGTCGCTCTGTATGAGCTCCCGCATGAGCCTGTGCCATGCCACAGCCATGGTTAACGCTCCGTCAACCATGGCCGGGCAAGCGAATTGACCTTAGCTGATTGTCCAGGTCGTTTCGGTGCAGACATTGAAGCGGCGGCGGATAATTTCGGTGCCGTCGACCAAAACCGCCTTGAAATCGAACAGACACTGACAGCTGTTATCATCCCAATTGATGCGGATCTGTTGCCTGGATGGCAGCACATTTGCGCCCAGAACATCTTCTTCCCACGTGCCGCGGGAAACGTTTGACCCATAGAGTTCGCGCACGGTCGTGCTGGTCCCATTGACCACAGTGACGTTGCGATCGCGGCCGTCATTGCACGCGGCGCTGGCCGATCCGGCCCAACTTGCTGCGGCCATGATAATCGCGGCGCCAATCATTCGATATTTCACCCTGTTCATCCTGATTTCCTTTGCTGATAACGGACAGATTAACCCTTAAGCTTCTGCGTTGAGCGTTACCTGCATAGCAGTAGCCTGACTTTGACATATCGCAAACATTCTGTCTGGTATATGAGCCCCGTAGAAATGGTGCGTTCATATTCGCTGATCCCGTACGGCCACAGTCGCACCTATAATTTATTGGTGAGTTTCGATGTTTTTCAGTTTTCTTGAAGAGATGCGCATTGCTGGCATTCCGGCCTCGCTCAAGGAGCATTTGCTGCTGCTAGAGGCGCTCGAGCGCGAAGTCATCGAGCGGACGCCAGAGGCATTTTACTACCTCGCTCGCGCGACTTATGTAAAGAATGAAGGGCTGCTCGATCGGTTCGACCAGGTTTTTGCCAAAGTGTTTCGCGGGCTTGAGAAAAGCTGGGAACAACAGGGCGCAGAGGTGCCATCGGATTGGTTGAAATCGGTTGCCGAGAAATTTTTGACCGCCGAAGAAATAGCCAAAATTGAATCGCTCGGCAGCTGGGAAGAGATTATGGAGACGCTGAAAAAGCGGCTTGAAGAACAGCAAAAACGCCACGAAGGCGGTAATAAGTGGATCGGCACCGGCGGCACCAGCCCCTATGGCAACAGCGGCTATAACCCCGAAGGGGTGCGGATTGGCGGCGAGTCAAAACATAAACGCGCGCTGAAAGTGTGGGATAAGCGCGAGTACAAGAACCTCGATCACACGCGCGAACTTGGCACCCGCAACATCAAGATTGCGATGCGCCGCCTGCGCCGTTTTGCGCGTGAAGGCGCCGCAGACGAGCTCGACATTGATGCGACGATCAACGGCACGGCGCGGCAGGGCTGGCTTGACATCCATATGCGGGCCGAACGGCATAATGCGGTGAAAGTGTTGCTATTCCTCGATGTTGGCGGGTCGATGGACCCGTTCATCAAGCTGTGCGAAGAATTGTTCAGCGCCGCGTCATCCGAATTCAAAAACCTCGAGTTTTTTTACTTCCACAATTGCCCCTATGAAGGGGTGTGGAAAGATAATCGGCGGCGCTTTGCCGAACGCACGCCGATGTGGGATGTGCTGCACAAATATCCGCATGACTATAAACTGATATTTGTCGGCGATGCGGCCATGAGCCCCTATGAAATCACGCACCCTGGCGGCTCTGTTGAGCATTTCAACGAGGAGTCTGGCGCAGCCTGGCTACAGCGCATGACCAACACATACCCCGCAGCAGCATGGCTCAATCCAGTCCCTGAACAGCATTGGGGCTATTCGCAATCAACGAAAATCATCCAGCAAATGATGACAGGACGCATGTACCCGCTCACCCTATCGGGATTGGATGATGCGATGCGCGAATTGACCCGAAAACGCTGAAACACCAAACACAATCCCGCCCATTTTATTGCGATAGCTTCATGACATCTTTATGCGGTGCTAGGATAGAGCATGAAGCATTCCACTGACGCGCAGGGCAGTATATGAATTTGAGACTTAACGTCGCCACTTCACGGCACGAAACAAGGACGAATAGCTAATGAAGATTGTCGTAGTAGGCGTTGGATATGTCGGCCTGGTCTCTGGCGTTTGCTTCGCGGATTTCGGCCACACGGTTGCCTGTGTCGATAAGGACGAGGGCAAGATAGCAGGGCTTAAAGCGGGCATAATCCCGATTTATGAGCCCGGGTTATCCGAACTCGTTCTGGCCAGCATTGAGTCTGGACGCCTTTCATTTTCTACCAAATTGGCGGATAATATCCGCGGAACCACAGCAATTTTCATTGCTGTGGGCACGCCCGCCCGCGCGGACAATGGGCATGCTGACCTGCAATTTGTTTTTGCAGCCGCCAAAGAAATTGCCGAAAATTTAACTGGCCCGGCGGTTATAGTCACCAAATCGACGGTTCCGGTCGGCACAGGCGACAAGATTGAAGCGATCATTCGGGGTGTGCGACCCGAACTTGAAATTTCTGTGGTTTCAAACCCCGAATTCTTGCGCGAAGGATCAGCCATTCGCGATTTCCAGCTTCCTGACCGGGTCGTGGTAGGAGCCAACGATGCCCGGGGTCGTGACGTGCTTGGCGCGATATACAAGCCGATCCATTCGGATGACGAACCGGTTGTTTACACCGACCGGCGGACAGCTGAGTTGATTAAATACGCTTCGAACGCCTTTCTTGCGACCAAAATTGGCTTTATCAATGAAATCGCCAATCTGTGCGAAGCGATCGGCGCCAATGTGCAGGATGTTACTCGTGGTATGGGGCTGGACAAGCGGATCGGGCCGAAATACCTTGATGCGGGCCCTGGCTATGGCGGTTCCTGTTTTCCCAAAGATACGCTTGCCTTGGTCAAGGCGGCTGAATCTGTCGCGGTTGACATGTCCATTGTCAACGCCGTGGTCCGTTCAAACGACAATCGCAAGGCACAAATGGGTGAGCGTGTTGTGACTGAGCTTGGTAACAATGGGCCCATGCAGATTGCGATACTAGGCCTAACATTCAAGCCCAATACCGACGATATGCGCGAATCCCCCTCCATCGACATAATCCGGGCGCTCCAGGATGCGGGCCACCAGATTGTGGCTTATGATCCAACCGGAACAAAGGAGCCTGAGAAGATATTCTCCGGAATCACCTATGCACCAGACGCCTATACCGCCTGTGAAGGCGCTGATGCTGTGGTTGTTGTCACAGAGTGGGGCGTGTTCAGAACTCTGGATTTAACGCGGGTCAAGGCGATAATGAAAGGGCGTTTGTTGTTCGATATGCGGAACCTGTATGATCACGAGACGGTTCTGGCCTCTGGACTGACATATCATTCGATCGGGCGGCCAAGAAATAGGCCCGCGACGATAGTGGAATGAAGTGTGAACTGCCCAAAACGCGCGGCTATGGTTTGCACAATGCGTGCAGCAGCCAAAGAAGCGCTTGACCTGAAAGGCACTTTTTTCGGGCTAGAGCATGAGGACTGGCAACGGGTGGCCACTTTCATCAGCTGGTGATCTAAGTGAATTTGTACTTTTGGCGTCGGGCTTGGCGTGATTGCGCGCCGCTTGGGGCCCCATATCGCCGATTTTCGCTAACTTTCCTGCCTTCATGCCTGCTATGAATGCGACTGACCCGGCTGCTGCCGCTTGCTTGAGCCATGCTTCGCTGGCCTGGCTGCGATAGGCGGTATCAGCCCATAGGTCGGTGGCCCTAGGCCGTGTCACTTACCATGACATCGCGCAGCATCCGCCCCGCCGAAGCGGGCGCCATCCGCGCATCGCCGCCTCCTGTCAGAAAAACGGAATCAAATCAGGCCAGAAACAGCGAAGAAGGCGTTGATGATGCCCAGATAGCTATTCAGGCTGGGATATGCTGGCGGCAATTGCCATATCCGCTTTGTTAAATAGTCTCCTCTATACCACGACTTTTATATTCATAAATATTCCCTATGCCCCGCGCACAATTGGCCTCATACAACCCATAAGGAAACCACAATGCGAACACTGATTACTGGCGGAGCCGGCTTTATCGGTTACCATTTGGCTTGCCGGCTATTGTCTGCGGGCGAGCAGGTTCTGCTCATCGACAATCTCAACGATTATTATGACCCGCAGCTAAAGCGCAACCGCATCGCCGACATTGCCCGCCGATTTGGTGACAATGCCATATTTATCCAGGTGGATTTTGCTGATCACCACGCGCTGGAGGCGCAACTTGCCGCGCAGCAATTTGATCGTATCGCGCACCTTGGGGCGCAGGCGGGGGTCCGCTATTCGATCGACAATCCGCGCGCTTATGTCCAATCCAACCTGGTTGGGCATCTCAACGTGCTCGAAATTGCGCGGTCCCGCAGTATCCCCATGGTCTATGCCTCATCTTCATCGGTCTATGGCGGCAATGACAGCCTGCCTTTTCGCGTTGAAGACCGCGTTGACCATCCGCTCTCACTTTATGCGGCGACGAAAAAAGCCGATGAGTTGATGAGCGAAACCTATGCGCATCTCTACCGCATACCCATGACCGGATTACGCTTTTTTACAGTTTATGGCCCGTGGGGTCGGCCCGATATGGCGATGTGGTTATTTACCAAGGCCATTTTTGAAGGGCAGCCAATCAAGGTGTTTAACGGTGGCGATATGCGCCGCGACTTCACCTATGTCGACGACATTGTTTCTGGCGTTGTCGCCTGTCTGGACAATCCACCCGCCGACGACGGTAATCTTAAGGCGGGAGGCAGCAAGGGGCCGCACCGCATCTACAATATCGGCAATCATAGTAGCGAAGCATTAGACCAAATGATTACGCTTATCGAAAAAAGTTGCGGGCGCGAGGCCATTCGCGAGATGCACCCGATGCAAGATGGCGACGTCAAAGAATCTTTTGCCGATATCAGCGCAATCTCCCATGACCTGGGCTTTGCCCCAACGACCACAATCGCGACCGGGATACCGCTCTTTGTCGAATGGTATCGCGACTACCATCAGATTTAAGGTCTGTGCGATACGATAGTTCCGTTGTATTTGTTAAATAAATAGTCGCTGCCTAATGGTGGCTAGACATAGTAAAGGGTCTGTGCGAAAGGCGCGGCAATGATTGGCTGCGCCTTGGCTGTCGAAGGCAATCCATGCGTTCGCCATTGTTTCACAATAATTTAGGAAAATTGAAAAATGGCCGTCGCGTTCACCGGACTTGATTTTCAAAAAAAGAGACTGCGCACCGAAATTGACCGAAATATCGCTACGGTTCTTGATCATGGCCAATTTATCATGGGCCCAGAAGTCCGCACCTTTGAGGCTGAGTTGAGCCAATATTGCGGGGCAAAGCACAGCATCGGCCTGGCCAATGGCACCGATGCGCTTCAGATCGCCTTGATGGTTTATGGTATTGGCCCTGGTGATGCGGTCTTGGTCCCATCCTTCACCTATACCGCGACAGCCGAGGTTATTTTGGTGCTTGGCGCGACCCCTGTATTTGTCGAGGTCGATGCAGCGACATTTAACATCGATCCCGCCGACCTTGAACGCGCGACGGCCTATGCACGGTCCAAAGGGCTAAACCCGCGCGCAATCATTGGTGTTGACCTGTTTGGATTGCCCGCCGATTGGGCAGCAATAAACAGCTTTGCGGCCGACAATGGTATGCGGGTGATCGCGGATGCGGCGCAAAGCTTTGGCGCTATTACCGCCCAAGGCGGCGCCGTGGGCACATTGTCGGAACTGACGACAACGAGCTTTTTTCCAGCCAAGCCCTTGGGCTGTTATGGCGATGGCGGGGCCATTTTCACCGAGAATGATGAACTTGCCATGCAAATGCGCTCTATCCGCGTGCACGGGCAAGGGGCGGCCAAATATGAAACCGTTCGTGTTGGCGTAAATAGCCGGCTGGATACGATTCAAGCGGCAATTTTAATGGCCAAAATTAGCGTTTTTCGCGAGGAAGTGGAAAAGCGCAATGCGCTTGCGGACGCCTATACGGCGGCGCTGGGAAATATTGTCGTAACACCACACAAGCCTTTGGGCGTAACGTCAGCATGGGCACAATATACAATCCGCGTTCCAAACCGCGATGCGTTCCAAAAAGCATTGACGGTAAGTGCCATTCCGACGGCCGTTTATTATCCGCTACCTATGCACCTGCAGCCCGCTTATGCAGCCTATGGCGCAGGGGTCGGGTCGCTGGAAGTCTCTGAACAATTGTCAAAAGAAGTGATCAGCCTGCCGATGAATCCCTATTGGACACAGGACGACCTAGAACAAACAATAGGCGCTGTGCAGGCTGCTCTCAACATTGCGTAACAGGCCAAAATGGATATAGCGAAAATGACTGGTATATATTCAAACCCCTTGCTGGCGGCTCTCAACAATCGGTTTAAAACCTGTGAGTCGCGGATCGGGATCATTGGCCTTGGCTATGTGGGCATTCCGCTTGCGCTCCGCTTTCAGGAAGTGGGGCTGTCAGTACTCGGTTTCGACATCGACGAAGAACGCGTGGAAACGTTGAATAACGGCGAATCGCCCATTCAACACATCAAGCACGCCGACATTCAAACGATGTGCGCGGAGGGTTTTGAAGCGACCGCCGATTTTGCCCGCATAACCGAGGTCGATGCGATCATCATCTGCGTTCCAACCCCGCTCAGCCGCCACCGTGAGCCCGATCTAACCTATATCGTCGATACCATGCACGCGATCAGCCCCTATTTCCGCGAAAGTCAGCTGCTCTCGCTGGAAAGTACGACTTGGCCTGGCACGACCACAGAGATTTTGCGGCCCTTCGTTGAGGAGCGCGGCCTGAAAATTGGTGAGAATTTCTTTCTGGTCTATTCGCCCGAACGCGAGGATCCGGGCAATGCGAATTTTACAACTCGCACGATCCCCAAGGTTGTCGGTGGCGAGACGTCCGCGTGCAGCGAGGCTGGCCTATGCCTGTACGCGATGGTCATCGACCGCGTCGTGCCGGTATCATCAACCCGCGCCGCAGAGCTGACCAAGTTGCTGGAAAATATCCACCGTTCGGTGAATATCGGTCTGGCCAATGAAATGAAGCTGATCGCTGATCGCATGGGCATCGACATTTTTGAAGTGATCGACGCGGCGGCAACCAAGCCTTTTGGCTTTACTCCCTATTATCCGGGGCCCGGGCTTGGTGGCCATTGCATCCCGATTGATCCATTTTACCTGACGTGGAAAGCGCGAGAATATGGTCTGTCCACTCACTTCATCGAATTGGCGGGCGAGATTAACCGCGACATGCCCGAATGGGTGGTCGCAAAGATTGCCGATGCCCTGAATGACCGTCAAAAGTCGCTGAAAGGCAGCCGCATTTTGGCACTTGGCATCGCCTATAAGCGCGATGTTGACGACATGCGCGAATCCCCGTCGGTGTTCGTGATGGAACATTTGCGTGCCCGTGGCGCAATCGTTGCCTATTCGGACCCCAATCTTCCTGAATTCCCGAAAATGCGCGAACATCATTTTGACCTCGCCTCGGTGGAGTTGACGCCAGCATCTCTTGCCTCCTTCGACGCGGTCGTGCTGCTGACTGATCATTCGGGGTTTGATTATGACGCGATTTTAGAACATGCTAATTTGGTTGTGGACACGCGCGGAAAATATCGCGTCGCGCATTCCAAAGTTGTAAAGGCATAAGGAGCGAGGTGTTGGCTAGATGGCCAACATCTGAGACTAACCCTAGGAAGATTAATGATCGCCGATCTTATCCGTAAGGGTTCGCAACATCCATTTTGGCGCAATGTCGGCATTTTGGCGGGCGGCACGGTGATTGCGCAAGGCGTGATGGTGCTCGCCCTGCCTGCGCTGACACGTCTTTATAGCCCCGATGATTTCAACCTGCTAGCGGTCTATGCGTCAACGCTTGGGCTGCTGACGGTGGCGTCATGTCTTCGATTCAACATCGCGATTCCGCTTCCACCCGACGACCGGACGGCGATGGACTTGCTTGCACTGGCGCTGTTGTCCGGCACGGTCGTCGCCTTGGCAGTGGGCGTTCCGGCGTTGCTCGCCCCGATATGGTCGGCGAACTTGCTCCGGCAACCGGAATTGGCACCCTATATGTGGCTTTTGCCATTGGGCGTGCTGTTCGCCGCTACCTATGATGCGCTGCAATATTGGGCATCGCGCAAGAGGCGTTATGGCACAATCTCGCAAACGCGGATGACGCGAGCAATAGGTGGGGTAGGAACCCAGCTTGGCATGGGTGCGGCAGTGGCGGGCCCCAGCGGCCTGTTATTTGGCCACATGCTACTCAACGGCTTTGGCTTTTTCGGACTGGCCCGCTCGATTTTCGCACATGACCGCGCGCTGGCGCGGGGCACGCGCTGGACGGAGATGAGAAATGCAGCGCTGAAATACCGACAATTTCCCTGCTACTCGGTGCCAGAGGCCTTGTTCAACACCGCTGCGCTGGAGATATCAATACTGATTATCGCGGCAATGGCGATCGGCCCCGAGGCCGGATACCTGATGCTCGCGATGCGCGTAATCGGTATTCCGATGAGCTTTATCGGCACCTCGGTGGCGCAAGTGTGGTTGACCGACGCTCCTGAAAAGTTGCGTGCCGGCGGACTGGCCGCATTTACGCGGCAAACGATGATGACACTGGCAAAGGTGGGCGCACTACCCATAATCGTCGCAGGTGCGCTCGCGCCTTTTCTGTTTCCGGTCATATTCGGACCGCAATGGGCGCGCGCCGGGGTGATTCTGGCATGGCTGACGCCCATGTTCATGCTGCAATTCATTATCTCGCCGACGTCGAGTGTTCCCCATGTTCTGGGGCGGGTGCGGTGGGCCATGGGGTTGCAAGGCGCGATGTGCGCGGTCCGGCTGGGCGCGGTTGCCACCGCTGCCAAGGTCGCACCCGATTTTCTGGTCGAGACATTCGCGATTGCGGGGGCAACCTGCTACGCGCTCTCGATAATTTGGATATATCGAATGGCGCTAACGGCTGAACGTCGATGACCATATCTGATACTCAACCTCTGAAGTTGACCCTAGCCGCTGTTCGCAAGCTTCCTGCATTGCAGGCTCAGCTGTGGACCGGAGCGTTCGCCTTTGCACTGTTTACATGTTATGCTGCAGGCTCTATCTTTGCGCCTCGGCCCAAAAAAACAGCGTTGAACTTGATCGCGAACTTTCAGCGCTTTATCGCCATCTGCCCCACACATTATGCCAGAAGGCCGTGAAAATTCAGAACCATGTTGCCATGATCAATAGAGGGAAATTTGTCGCCGTAAGCTTCATTTACAGCGCGATATTGACCTATATTTACCTCGATGAAATCGTGCAACATTGGAGCTACATGGGCTTTAGAGGCAGTTTTTCTTTCTTTGGACTGGCACTGTCATTTGCCTCTGTACTGGTTTTATCCACGGCCTGCCCTTTGAAAAACAGTACGAGAGCTTATATTTTCATAACGATGATGTTTTTTGCATTTATTCCGAGTATAATATTTTTTTCTTATGCTAATTCCAGCGGATTTCATGCTTTTGTTTTCTACACCGCGCTTGCCATAGTTTTTTTGTTTTCATATATTGAAATAAATTTACCGTATATCGGAGTTTCGAATCAAGGTATTTACATGTATACCATTGTCGCAATCGTTATGATTGCGCTGATCGCGCAGGCGGCCTTTGGTGGATTGGAGAATTTCAATCTAGATATTGAAAAAGTGTATGACTTTCGTCGCGAGTCGGCGATCAGAATGCCCCCTATCTTTGCCTATGTGTACTCGAATGTCTCCAGCACACTGATACCGACACTTGTAGTGATGGCGATCAAGCTGAAAAGATATGATTTACTGGCATTGTCCCTTATTATGACGATATTTATGTTTGGTATGAGCCATCATAAAAGTGTTTTATTCGGCCCGATATTTGTAGCAATGCTATATCTACTCTTTTCAATTCCAATATTGAGATCCTATATTTTCTGGGCATTCATGGCGATCCCGATTCTGTCGCTTATGGAAATTGCTTATGTGCGCGCAAATTCGGATGGGGTGGATTTCGCTTACGCCACCTCCCTGATTATCCGTCGTGTACTGTTTGTTCCAGGCATGGCGGATGGAGCATACATTGAGTTTTTCTCTCAAAATGTGAAATATTATTGGTCCTATTCTTCGATTTTGTCATGGGCCATCGATAGCCCGTATAATATGCCCCCCCCCTTTGTAATCGGTTTCGAATATTTCGCTGATTTGGACACGTCTGCAAACACCGGCATTATCGGAAGTGGTTTTGCCAATGCCGGCTTATTGGGCGTCACCTTGTACGCGATGATTACAGGTCTGCTGATATCGATATTCAACTATTACGGCGAAAAAATCGATCGGGCCGTTGTCGCGGCAATATCGCTGACAACCGTGTTCAACATATTCACCAGCACGGATTTGCTCACAGCCTTTTTGACGCATGGCTTGTTGCTGTTGATCGTGTTGCTCGCGCTTTACCCGCGCGAACAGTCGCTCGTGGTAAAGTAAGGGCGATTCCGTAGGACCCACCATGATTTTTCACATTTCAACCGTCCACCCGCGCGACGATTCTCGTATCCGTTCAAAGGAACTCAACTCGCTGGCGAAAGCGTTTCCCGGCCAGCTTGCCTTTTATGTGCAGGATGGACTGGGCGACGAAAACTGCGCCGACCAAGGTTACCGGATTGTCGACACCGGACCCCGGCTGCCGCGGATCAAGCGCATTTTCGTGGGCGGCGCGCGGATGTTTCGCGCCGTTGTGCAGGCGCGCCCCGCGATCGTCCATTTTCACGATCCTGAACTGCTGCCTTGGGCGCTTCTCATGAAGTTTTGGGGCATCAAGATCGTCTACGACGTACATGAAGATGTGCCCCAGCAGGTCAAACACACACCCGGATTGCCCGCACTGGCGCGCAATATCCTACCGCCGTTCGTTGCACTTGCCGAATGGATTGGCGCGAAGATATTGGACGGTCTAGTGGTTCCCACGCCCACCATCGGCGACCGCTTCCCACCGCATAAAACAGTGTTGGTGCGCAATTATCCCCTGTTGAATGAACTGCATATGCCGTCAGCAAGACCAATGGGCGAACGCCCCATTGAATTTGCCTATGTGGGCTATATCTCCGTCGTCCGGAACATTTTCGGCATGATGCAGGCGATGGCAAAAATGCCGCAACCCGAAGCGCGCCTGCGGCTCGTCGGTTCATTCGCGCTTGCCAAAACCGAGGCAGAGGCAAAAGCGATGCCCGAATGGAGCAAGGTCAAGTTCGATGGCTGGGCGTCGCGCGAAGGTGTGGCAAGCGCAATGGCCGATGCGCGCGCGGGATTGGTGTTGCTGCTTCCGGTCGAACATGAAATGTTGACCTACCCTATCAAATTATTTGAATATATGGCCGCTGGCATTCCGGTGATTGCATCGGATTTTCCAGTATGGCGGGAAATCGTCGACGTAGCCGGGTGCGGGCTGGTCGTCGATCCGCAAAAACTCGATGCAATTGTAGACGCAATGCAATGGATGCTTTATCACCCCGATGAGGCGTGTGAAATGGGCCTTCGTGGCCGAAAGGCAGTGGAGGAGCGGTTGAACTGGGAATGCGAGGCGGCAACGCTGGTTGCGTTTTACAGGGAACGGCTGAGAGTCTGATAGCAATTTAGGGCAGGAGCCCGACATCTGCTGAGTTGAGGATTGCATATAGGCAACCTTAATCGGACGGCTGCGAACGGCAAATTTTCGGAGACAATATTGATATGTGTGGTATTTTTGGCATTATTTCCAGCTCGACCTGGGCGTTGGCTGATCTGAAATTGCTCGCAACCCACGCCCGGCAGCGTGGTCGCGATTCGAGCGGGCTTGTCTTTCATCATGGCGATCAATATCGCGTCAAACGCGCTGATCATGACATTTCAAAGCTGCTGGTTGACACTAGCATTGGTATTTCCGATGTGATTATGGGGCATAGTCGGCTTATCACCAACGGGCTGAGCGACAACCAGCCTGTCCTGCGCGATGGCGTCTGCGTTCTGCACAATGGCATCATCGTCAATCATGAACAAATCTGGGAATCGATCGACAAGAAGCGCGAGCTGGAAATCGACACCGAAGTGATTGCAGCGCTCGCTGCAACCGCCGTCGAGCGTGACGGCCATGCCGAAAATGTTGCAGCAACCGTGCTCGACGCCTGTAAAGGCGTAGCGGCCTGTGCGGTGGCTCTGCCCAAAATCGGCAAGCTTTGCCTGTTTTCCAACAATGGCAGTCTTTATGTCGGCAAAAAGGGCGACTGTACCTATTTCTCTTCAGAGGCATTCCCGTTGGAGGAATTGGGCTGCGCGGATATCCGCCAAATCCGGCACGAGGGACTGGTGCTCGATATCCCGGCAACCCAAGCCGATTTTGCCGTCACAGATGTCAACATCCGTACCGAAAATCTGATTCCCGAGCTCGTGCTCAAATCGACCGAAGAAAAACTGCTGATTTATGAAAAGCATGACATCAGACGCTGCACCAAATGCGTGCTAACGGCGACCATGCCCTATATCCGCTTCAACGAAGACGGCGTGTGCAACTATTGCACCAATTACAAACAGCGCAACAAACCCAAGCCAAAGCAGGAATTGTTCGATCTGGTCGAACCTTTCCGCCGTGCCAAAGGCGAGGATTGCATCGTGCCGTTTTCGGGGGGACGCGACAGTTGCTACGCGCTGCATCTTATCGTCGACGAACTGAAGATGAAACCTATCACCTACACTTATGACTGGGGAATGGTCACCGATCTCGGGCGGCGCAATATCAGCCGCATGTGCGCCGAGTTGGGCGTCGAAAATATCATCATCGCCGACGACATCAGCCAGAAGCGCAAAAATATCCGGATGAACCTGACGGCGTGGCTCAAAAAGCCGGACCTGGGGATGATCAACATCCTGATGGCGGGCGACAAGCACTTCTTCCGCCATGTCGAGACGGTGAAACTCCAGACCGGCATTTCATTGAACCTTTGGGGGGTCAATCCGCTGGAGACCACGCACTTCAAGTCAGGCTTTCTGGGGGTTCCTCCTGATTTCGAGGAAGACAAGGTCTATTCAAACGGTGCCGCAAAACAGCTGCGCTATCAATATCTCAGGTTGAAGGCGATGTCGAAAAGCCCGGGCTATTTCAACAGCTCGATCTGGGACACGATTTCGGGCGAATATTATCGCAGCTTTCATGCGAAAACCGATTATTTCCATGTTTTCGACTATTGGACCTGGGACGAACACCTCGTCGACCAATGCCTTGCCATGTATGATTGGGAAAAGGCGCCTGACACCAACACCACCTGGCGCATCGGCGACGGGACGGCGGCCTTTTACAATTATGTATATTATACCGTCGCAGGCTTTTCGGAACATGAAACGTTTCGCAGCAACCAGATCCGCGAGGGCCAGATCAGCCGCCCCGAGGCGCTGGCGCTGATCGAGGACGAAAACCGACCGCGCTATGCCAATATGAAATGGTATCTGGATGCCGTGGGGCTGGAATTTGCCGACGTGATCAAGACGGTGAACGCGATCCCGCGTCTGTACTGATCGAACATTTTCATGTCTGCCAGCATCTGGTATATTTCGAAATATTTCGGGCTGCCGACCGACCAGGTCGGCGTGCGCCCGTTCATGCTGATGCGCGAATTTGCACGGTCTGGCATTCAGACCATGATTTTCGCCGCAAACCTCAACCATCTGTTCGGCGTTCCACCGTTCGAAGGGCGCTCGGCATTACAGCAGGTTGAGGGGATCGACATATGCTGGATCAAAATCCGGCCTTATAAAGGCGCCAATTCGCTTGGTCGCATATTCAGCTGGCTCGAATTCGAGTGGCAGTTCTGGCGGTTGCCTAAACAGGGCTTTACGCCGCCGGATGCCATCATCATATCCAGCCTTTCGCTGTTAACAGTGCTGAACGGTTTACTGCTCCGGCGGCGCTACAAATGTCGACTTATTTTTGAGATTCGTGACATCTGGCCATTGACCCTTGTCGAAGAGGGCGGATTCAGCCGATGGAACCCGCTGGTAATCGCGCTCCAGTTCATTGAGCGCTTGGGCTATAAGCGCAGCGATGCGATTGTCGGCACGATGCCCAATCTGGAGGAGCATGTTCACGCGTTGTTACGCACATCTCCGCCCGTGCATTGCATCCCGATGGGCGTTGATGACAGCCAGCTCGCCGCGCCAACGCCGTTGCCCGACGATTATGTGCGCGAACATATACCGGCGGACAAGTTCATTATCTGCCATGCCGGCACGATCGGCGGCACCAACGCACTTGGCACGCTGATCGAAACGGCGCGGCTAATGGCGGATAATCCCGAGGTCCATTTTCTGATCGCTGGCGGCGGCGACCTGAAGACTACGCACCAGCTGGCGTCGGGAGATTTACCCAATGTGACCTTTGCCCCCCTGGTTCCCAAAGCCATGGTGCAATCCTTGCTGCAAAAATGCGACCTGCTTTATTTTTCCACGCATCCATCAAAAGTGTGGGTCTATGGGCAGTCGCTCAACAAGGTGATCGATTACATGTTGGCGGGCCGGCCCATCGTTGCGTCCTATTCGGGTTTTCCCTCAATGATCAACGAAGCTGGCTGCGGGACATTCGTTCAAGCAGCCGATACAATGTCCCTGAAAACGGAGATCGAACGCTATTGCGCCATGAGCGAGGCAGAGCGAACAAAGATGGGGTTGGCAGCGCGTGAATGGCTCAAAATCAACCGCCATTATCGCGACCTGGCCAAAAAATACCTGTCAATCTTGTTGCCCGGCAGGTCTATGTAGAGCCTGTTCGGCAAGCCGCACAGCTACTTCCTGCCCGATCAGTTCCTTCGCATCATGAAAATCGACGTCATCCCAAGCGATGATGGCAAAAGCGCGTGGATCAGCAAATTGACCCGATAAAGCCACCGCTTTCCAAAGAAATATTGCGGTTCCCAATGGTTAGAGACGACCGAAACCTCGCATTGATCGAAACAGCCACGCGCGGCGGATGCCGTATTGATTCGGTAGTGCGTCGGGAAAACGTCCAGATCCTTTCGGTCCGGCTGGATATAGCGAAGCACGGCCGCATGCAGGCGATTGGGAACGAGCGAGGCGACAAAGGCGACATAGCCGAAACGGTTTGGCGTTCGCGCCAATATCCAGCCTCCTGGCTTGACCACGCGTTGCAATTCTTGGGCCAGTTGCTTCGGCGATTCCAAATGTTCGAAAACGAAATCTGACACAACCAGGTCGAATGTAGCATCCCTGAAAGGCAGGGGGGCACCGGATACAAGCTGCAATTGGCTGTTCGATGTCGGGTGGGTGCGGACCGCTTCCGAGACATCGACTGCGGCAACATTGGCGCCGCCAAATCTCAGGTCGCGCAGATCTTTGATGAAATAAGAATGATTTTCGGGGTCAAAATCCTGGACATAATAATTTCGCCCTGACCCGTAATCGAGGACATTCTTGATAGGATAACGCAAGTATATTGACCGAATGAGCGAAAAAAAGGAGATATCGGCATCCTGTATCGTAAAATTATCTATGGAAATTTCAGGGTGAACCGTCACAGCAGTTTCACGCTTCATATAATGTAACAGTCCCACGAGATTCTCCTGATGGCATCGGTCAAAATCGCGACCCGTCTGACTTGCGGCTTCCAAATAGGCAAGCACATTTTCCTATTGT
This sequence comes from Sphingopyxis sp., assembly GCA_040079655.1. Taxonomy (GTDB): domain Bacteria; phylum Pseudomonadota; class Alphaproteobacteria; order Sphingomonadales; family Sphingomonadaceae; genus Sphingopyxis. The sequence continues at coordinate 25,509 of JBEBJX010000011.1, forward strand.
GCCATCCTATGGGGTCAGGAATGCGCAAAGCGGCAATTGTTTCCTTTGACGTTAGGGCTTGCCCTTGATTGACTCATCCTTTAGGGGGAGGCGCAGCAAGAGCGACGCCTCCAAAAAGTTGCTCCAAGCCGCCGATTGCAAATCCAACCCTTTGACAAGACAGAGATGCATGATGTTGTGGACGACCACCATAAACCCTAACAATCCGGCAGTGGCCTTCAATGAACTGACCACTGCCTGGCAGGCCAACGAAAATCGTGTTTTCCTGATCAAGGGCGGCGAAGAGATCGGCCCCATTCAGGATTTTTACACCAAATGGTTTGGCAGCATCGGCACCCCCGTTCCGCTGGCTGAAGACGCGACACTTGGCGACCGCGAACATCAGCGGACCGGAGAAATCTGGATGGAGGTCCGTTACGACCCCTCGATTCCCAATGCCTATCGACATTCAGCCAATGCACAGCCGCTGCATACCGATGGCTCCTATATCCCCGACTTTCCCAATGCCACGCTGTTGGCATGTGTCGCCAGTGCCGATGAAGGCGGCGATACTATCTTCATCGCATCGGATGATGTTGCCGCCAGCCTTGCCGACGAACGGCCCGAACTGTTCGATTATCTTACAAAACGGACGATTTTGCACGCCCGTTCGGGTGACCAGCGCAAAGAAAAAGTAATCGACTGCGATCATCCGATCCCGCTGGTGAACTGGAATTATTATTGCCTTTCCAAAGAGCTGAACGCCGAAGACCGCGCCGCGAGCGAAGCCTTTTTCGAATTTTTGGCCTCCAGCCCCACAATCGCGGCCAAAACCCTGCCGGTGAAATTGTCGCCGGGCGATGCAATCGCCTGGAAAGACCGGCAGGTTTTGCACGGCCGCAACGGCTTTGTCGCGACCAGCGTGTCGGAACGATTCATCTGGAAATGCGCAATCGATGTGGGCAAATTTGCCCACGCCTGACATGATCAAACCTGCACAGATCGTTTTCGGCACCATGCGCATGCATGAGATCGAGCGCAGTAGCGACGAGTGGGCGGATTTTCTGATGGAAATCCACGCCTGCGGCGTGCGTGCCCTGCACAGCTCCGATGAGTATGACAGTTTCCCATTGCTGTGCGATGTGCTGACGCGGTTGCGGGAGCGGCGACCCGATATCGGCTTCCGGCATGTGGTAAAGCTGGCCGAACCCAGTTTCGATGATACCCGCTTTGACGCAGAGCGGCTTGCGGCAAAGCTTGAACGCTACAAGGCAGCGCTTGGGTCGGCAACGATCCATGATGTCCAATGGATGTGGCGCAAAGACCTGAAAGCCGAGGCGCAACGGCTGGCTGATCTGCATGCCGCCGCGCCCGATATCATCGCATCAACCGCCCAGTTGAAGCGCAGCGGCGCGATAGAACGGTTTTTCTGCTTTCCCTACAGCACAGCCTTTGCTGACGAAGCGATGAAGCTGGGCTGTTTTGACGGCCTTGTCGTTTATCGCAACACGAACGAGCGCGAATATGACTATCTGCTCGAGCCATGCCTGGCTGCAGGCGGCAAATTTCTGGTCATCCGCCCCTTTGCCGCAGGACAGGCGCTCGGCGCGGGCCTGCCGACGCCGCGCGAACAGCTTGGCGCAGCGCTGGATCATGCCGCGATTGAATCGGCGATCCTTTCGACATCGTCGCTTCGTCATCTCGACGATTTGCTGGGTTAGGCCGCATGCCACGCATATTCGACCTGTTCTGCCTCATCCTGGCGTTACCACTGGTGCTGCCGATTGCCGCCGTCGTCGCCATTGTCGTCTATTTCAGCGTCGGCTGGCCGACATTTTTCTCGCAGGAGCGCGGCGGCTATCGCAACGTGCGCTTTCGCATTTATAAATTTCGCACGATGACCGACCACCGTGATGCGGGTGGCGTGCTGCTTCCCGATGCACAGCGGTTGACTGCCGTCGGTCGTTTTTTACGCGCGTCCAGCCTGGACGAGCTTCCGTCGCTTTGGAATCTTCTGAAAGGCGATATCCGGCTGGTTGGTCCCCGGCCGTTCTTCGCCGATTATATAGCGCTATATTCGGACGAACAGCGGCGGCGGCACGAGGTGATACCCGGCATAACCGGCTGGGCGCAGGTTAACGGCCGCAATGCGCTGAGCTGGGAGGAAAAATTCGCGCTGGATGTCTGGTATGTCGAAAATCGGTCAATCCTGCTCGATCTCAAAATTCTGTGGCTGACCGCCGTCCGCGTGTTGACGCAGCACGGCATCAGCGCACAGGGGGAGGCAACAATGCCACGTTTTGACGGGACCAACTGAATGCCGTTGATCGGCCTCTATGGAACCGGCGGCTGCGCGCGCGGCATTATGCCGCTGTTGCGCGCGGAAATCGCCGGATCGGCGTACGAACTTGTCTTTATCGACGACGACCCGGAAACCGCACCAACGGTGAACGGACATCGGGTCATGCGGTGGGAAGAGTTCGCCGTCGGCGACCCTGGCCAACGGTCGATCTGCATCGGTATCGCTTCGCCTGTCACACGCGCAAGGCTTGCTGAAAAGGCCGACAAGGTAGGGATCGACTTGCACGGCGCGAGGGCGGCCAACGCCATATTGATGGACGATGTGAAAATTGGCGAGGGCGCCTGCTTATCCCCCTTCGTCACCATCACCTCGAACATCCTTATCGGCCGTGGCTTTCATGCCAATCTCTATTCCTATGTCGAACATGACTGCATTATCGGCGATTTTGTGACATTTGCGCCAGGTGCGAAATGCAATGGTAATGTCCATATTGGCGACGGCGTTTATATTGGCTCAGGCGCGATTCTGCGGCAAGGAACACCTGACAAGCCGTTGGTTATCGGTGCTGGCGCAACGATAGGCATGGGGGCAGTTGTCGTCCGCGACGTGGCCCCGCATACGACGGTAGTAGGTAATCCGGCGCGAATATTGGGGCGAAGATAAATGCTGAACACTTCCATGGCTCCGTGGCCCTGTTTTACCGACGAAGAAGCCGACGCCGTGCGTGCCGTCATCATGTCCAACCGGGTCAATTACTGGACCGGCGAGGAAGGTCGCCAGTTCGAGCGCGAATTTGCCGCATGGGTCGGCACCAGCCATGCCATCGCCGTTGCCAACGGCACCTTGGCCCTCGACCTTTGCCTGCAGGGGCTGGGCATTGGCAGCGCCTATGGCGGCAGCGCCGATGACGAGGTGATCGTCACGCCGCGCACCTTCATGGCCTCTATCTCATGCGTAGTAAATGCGGGTGCCATTCCGGTTTTTGCAGATGTGGACCATGACAGCGGGAACATTTCTGCCGCCACTATCGGTGAAAGGGTCACGGCAAAGACCAAGGCCGTCATTCCAGTCCATTTGGCGGGTTGGCCGTGCGATATGGATGCCATTATGGAACTCGCAAATTCTTATGACTTTAAAGTGATCGAAGATTGCGCACAGGCGCATGGGGCCAAATGTAATGGCCGTTCGGTTGGCGCGTTGGGGCATGTGGCCGCATGGTCTTTCTGCCAGGACAAGATCATGACCACCGGCGGCGAAGGAGGGATGGTCACCTGTAACGACCAAAGCCTGTGGTCGCGCATGTGGTCGTTCAAGGACCATGGAAAAAGTTGGGATGCGGTTTATAATCGGCAGCATCCCCTCGGTTTTCGCTGGGTGCATGAAAGCTTTGGAACGAATTGGCGGATGCTTGAAATGCAAGCGGCAATCGGGCGCATTCAATTGCGCAGAATGTCCGATTGGACTGCGCGCCGGAGCGAGATTGCCTATTATCTGCGGAACGCACTTGACAGTGTCGGAAATGCAGTACGCACCCCCTTACCTACAGACGAGTTCGTTCACGCTTTTTACCGACTATATGCTTTTGTGAGACCAGAAGGATTGCGCGACGGCTGGGATCGAGACCGTATTGTAAGTGAGTGCGTCAAAAATGGCGCCCCTGTCCTGCAAGGGAGCTGTTCTGAAGCCTATCTTGAAACGGCATTCGATAATAGCGGCTGGCGACCATCGCAGCGACTGCCTATCGCCCAAGAACTAGGTGAAACCAGCTTAATGTTTCTGACTCATCCTACAATTTCGGACGAAGAGTTACACCGATATTGTAGCACTATCAGCGAGGTTTTTTCACGCGCTACGCGGTAGTACGCTAATCTTATCCGCACCATCGGCATCAAGCGCGCCGAAGCCGGGACCACCCTCGTCAACCTTGCCTATAATATGCGCCGCCTGATCTTCCACAGACGAAGAGCCGCCGCAGAATAAGTGTGCCTGAAGTAGGAGATTGGAGCGAGAAGCAACCGAAAATGGACAAATATCGACCGCTCAGGCGGCGCTAATTCACTCCCACAACAAACCATGCCACCAACGCCTCAAACCATAGGATCGCGTCCTTTTGCTCGGTCAGCGATGATCCTTTCTCTCCCTGTTTAACTGTCGATACGCGGATATACGCGAAATATGTTCTCATAGATTTGGGTGTGATTGTGCCGATATTGGCGATTCCGATTTTACCATTTTATGAGGGTTGGAGTCGAATCTCTGGCTGGCTGCGAAGGTAGGGTTGATGGAGGTGCTCAGCTGCCTTATACGGTCGCGGAATAACTACGGGGGTAACAGTGCAAAAACACTCAGTGCGACGTTGGTTGCTATTTGTCGCTGTCGTCGTACTTTCCGCGGTTGTCTCAATCGCAGTGGTATACGCCTATCCGCGTATTGCCGAAAGGCTGGAAACATATTTCCTGCCCGAAAGCCGTATACTCGCCGTCAACAGGAGAAATGATTGCCGCTTTGCCGAAAGCTTCACCATTGACGATGCAAGGCTCAGCGTCGTGCGGATCGCTGGCCGGCAGACACTAACGCAGGATTTTGCCGCCATCAATCAGCTGTCCACTGTGCTCTCGGTGAAGGCAAAGGGTTTGCTCGATGTCGATATGAGACTGGAAGCCGTCCATCGAGGAGACGGCTACAGCGAAGCATTGGGATTTGGAACCTACGTCACCTACCAATATTCACCTAATTTAGATCAGATCGACAAAGCTCCCGTTATTATGCCCGAAGGTTGGGCCTCAGGAATCAATATTCGCGATCTGCGCGATCATTATGGGCTAAATATCTTTGCTAATTCGATGAATGTTGAGCCAGGTTATTACAAATTCTGCGTGTTTTCTTCAGCCCACAGCTATCTGACTTCACGCAACGATTTGGCCGAGCTGATCGTCGATAGGAAGTTTGGCCGTCGTAATGTTTTGCGTTTTTCTTATACGCGCGATGGCAGAGTGTTGCGCTGAGATACAAGCGTTAGCGCTTCTTATTTCTCCAACTCCAGCTGCCACAGCAAAAATGCCGCTTCCTCGGTATTTGCTCGCAGCCTATCTGGCCGACCAGACTTGCCGCGACAATCAACCTCATGCCGCGTCCCGACCCAGATATGGGGGCTATATGTGCCTGTGCGGCCACCGCATTCCGGTGCGCCGTTGCCATAACCTGTATCCACCGCACTCACACCGCCCTGCTGACATAGGTGCGCACTCTACTATCTCTATGTCAGTCCCATTTATTTAGTCACGTCTTAATACGCCTTGCTCAATATGATAGTGGCTGCCATCGCGGGGGCACACCAGATCATCGCCCAGCCGTTCGCCTGCACCGCTGACCCAGCCGATTTGCCGTGCCGGATTACCGACCACGAGAGCATAGTCGGGGACATTGCGCGTGACCACGGCGCCAGCACCGACCATAGCGAAAGCCCCGACCCTATTACCGCACACAATGGTACAATTGGCGCCCAATGTTGCACCCTTGCCGATATGTGTCGGAGCGAATTCGTCTTTGCGCTCAACGTGGGCGCGCGGGGTTAAAACATTGGTGAACACCATCGACGGACCGCAAAAAACATCATCGTCGAGCGTCACCCCTTTATAGATCGCGACGTTATTTTGGATTTTGCATCCATTGCCAACCGTGACATCGGGGCCAATCATCACATTTTGGCCAACCGAGCAATTTTGCCCGACCGTGGTGCGCGACAGGATATGGGCAAAATGCCATATCTTTGTGCCCGCGCCAATCACTGCACCGTCATCGACCACGGCGGTGCCATGGACGTAAAAATCAGCGACAATTTCAGACATTGACCCAGCCTCCTTCACTATCCAGCGAGCGCTGTCCCGCTTGTAACACAGCCAACACCGCAATCGCCTCATCCGCATCGGTTAGCGGTCGCTCATTCGCATCCACACAGTCAATGAAATGCTGCATCTCCAGCAAAAGCGGCTCGCCTTTTTCAACATTTATGGCCTGGACATTCCCGCGAATTGCCTTGGGTCGGGGCAACTGTCTATCAATCGTGTAGCTGGTCAGGGTCAATTTATCCTCCCACGCAGCCGTGTCATCAAACACAGCCATAGCAGTATCGCCTACAACGATCAATTTTTGCTCTTTTTCTGGGTGACACCAGCTGCTGCGCACTTCGGCGGTCATCCCATCGTCAAAGTCAATATGCATCGTGACAACATCATGGATCCCGCTTTGTAAAAATTGCGACCCAATGGCGCGAACACGGGTCGGTCGACCATTGGCCAGCCCCAATATCATCGAAACATCATGCGGTGAAAAGCTCCACATGACATTTTCTTCGCTCCTGACCATGCCCAAATTGAGCCGATTGGATATAATATGGCGAAGTGCGCCCAATTGCCCATCGGCGGTCAGTGCAGCCAATGCGCGATAAACAGGGTGATATTGCAACAGATGCCCCACCATGAGTTGCAACTGAGCTTTATCAGCCGCCGCCGACAATTTGCGCGCATCCTCGGTAGATAAAGCAATTGGTTTTTCAACATAGACATGCTTGCCAGCCGCCAATGCCGCCAAACCAAGGGGGCAATGCGTCTCAGCGGGTGTTGCAATGACAACAGCGGTAATATCTGCGTCACACCAGATCGCGCCTGGTTCCTCTATATGCTCCACACCCAAATCGGCAGCCAATTGCGCCGCCGCAGGCGAAGGGTCAACAATATATTTCAACACACCCAATGCATTGAGATTGCGGGCAAGGTTTTTCCCCCATCCTCCGCAACCAATAAGCGCAATAGTTTTCATCTGAAAATTGTATCCAATTTTGGTTTATTCTTAACGCGTGAGGTTGATGTTACCCAAAACAATTCGCGATGGATCGCGACCATCACCACCTGCAATTTTCAACTCGATCATCACCGCTGGGCATTGTCCGGGAACCGCAAAAGTAAAATTATTTGCCGTCCCTGCTGAAAATATATTGCCGCTTTGTGCTATTATGGATGCGTCATCCCTTGCGCCGCAGCGGATTTGCCAATTTGCCCATGATTGCGGATTAGGCGCTCGTTCCGTGATCGACCATCTCAATTGTGTGTTTCCAGGGTTAAGCCATGCTAGCTTTTTCAGCACAACGCCTCCGCTGCTGGGCATAGCAAAACCCTCAATTTCGGTCGAATCTCCACCCTCACCCTCAATCAGCGCCCCACCAAAGTCATTGCTCGCCGCTAGTGACCAGGTTACCGGCGGATATCCGGTAATGCCTGTAGAATCCAATTTGACAGAGGCGAGCGAGGCGGCGCTCGTCCCTGGCAAGCGCGGGTAAATCGATCGCAGCATATTCATATGCCCCTGGCTGGCCAGTTTACTGACCAATTCTGTGGCGATTTCCCGATGATCTGGTGTATCCGCCAGCTGGGGCGAATAAAGTAATAAATCAGCCAATAGCGAGCTGTCGGGTAATGTGCGGACTGCCGCATACAAAAACGAAAAGCGCCAAGGGTTTGTTGCGACCATGTAGGGCCGCAATGCTACACGGCCCTGTGGCGATGCCAGGGCAGAGACAAGTTGCGTCAATAATGCTGAGCTGTCATCCGGGTAGGTCCGTAAAACCGCGTCATATCGACGTAAAACCTCTGGTGCATTCCGGCTTGCCACCGCGTCATTGATAAGCCAGCTTTGGGCAACACCATCGCGTCTCGACAGCCTGTCCGCCAACAGCATCAATGCGCGCGCATCGCCTTTTTTACCGCGCGCATCCATGGCTTGACCATAGGTTCGCACCGCAGCGCTGTTCAGCGGCGCCACAAACAAGCTCGCCTTCGCCCCCGCTTCCAATAATGCGGGCCTGACCCGTCGCCCCATTGCTGCCCTCACGGTCAAGGCTTGCAAGGATTGTGTTGGCGTTTGTGCGAAACTGCCCATCCAATTAAGCGCTGGCAATGTCACGCCCAATTGCGCAGATGCTTGGATAAAGACCAGGGCCGCTGCCGATATCGAGAGTAATGCTGTAACAAAGACCCGGGGGCTTAGCAAAATCGCCGAGGCTTGTCTGGTCGCATTCTGCACTGTGCTTTTTCGCCTCGCACGGGTGCGCAACCTTTGCTGACCTCTTTTACGCCAAAAATGCACGAACTTTTGCCCTGCCCTCATCGCCGAGCACTATCAAGCGCACCAGACTCATTATCTGAACTGTCATCCTGACCATAACCATAGCCATTACCATATCCATATCCATATCCATAACCCGAGCTGCTCGAAGAATATTTGGTCAGCACGACCCCAAATATCTTTGTGCGTGCTTCGCGCAGTCGATCTAGCGCTGCCCTGATATTGCGCACAGACATGTGATTGGACTGAACAACATAAACCACGCCCTCTACCACACGCGAAATAAGTGCCGAATCCGCAAGCCCCAACATGGGCGGGCAATCAATCATAACATGATCATAACGGCCACGAAGATTTTCAACGAGTGCACCCAACATATCACCGCTTAGCAATTCTGCGGCCGATGGCGGCAATGGCCCAGCAGCCATAAAGGCAACATTGGGAAGTGCACATTCGACGACGATCTTATCCAGCACATCTTCGCCAGCCAGATAATTACTCAAACCATGGTCGACAGTCACCCCAAGGGCTATACTGAGCGCTGGTTTACGCATGTCGCCATCGATCAGCACAACGCGCTTTCCGGAACGCCCAAGCATAGCTGCCAACGCAATGCTAGTGATGGTTTTGCCTTCGGCCTCAGACGTGCTCGTCACCATAAGTGTTTTTGGCACGCCATGATCGGTTGAGAAACCAAGGTTTGATCGCACCGTCATATAGGCTTCGGAAATAATCGACTTTGGATCACCAAGAAGAGCCTTGGCATCCTCATCAACAGATTTGGGGATTGCGCCCAAGAGCGGCACATTCAATGCCTGGTTAATTGTGGCTGGGTCGCGAATGCCTTCGTCCAGGTTTTCCAAAATAATTGCCAATAATCCAGCCAGAGCAGCGCCCACCAAAAGTGCCAATGCCATATTCAGCAACAGGCGCGGCGATGACGGACCAACAGGAACAATAGCGGGATCAACAATCGAGATGTTGTTCACCCCAACACCTGTCGCGCCAATTTCCTTATAGCGTTGCAGCAAACCGTCATAAAGCTGGCGATTGGTATCAGCCTCGCGCTGCAAAATATTGAAATGAATACTGCTGCGATCCTGGCGGCCAAGCGCACCAAGCAATTGATTTACGCGGACGCGCAACCCGCGCTCTCTTTGCACAGCCGCTTCATAATCGGCATCATTCACGCTCAAAGCGCGCGATTCTTCGCGGGCAATCGCTCCATCGAGCGATTCCACCTGGCGTCGCAAGGCAATGGCCGGTTCATATTGCGGCTCAAATTGCACCAGCATTCTAGCCAGTTCAGACGCAACTTCTGCGCGGCGTTGCCGCAAGCCATTGATGGCGGCGCTGGTTAGCGCGCCCTCGCTTATCCGTTGGCTATGTGTTGCGTTGCGCCGTCCTTCTGCTGCGACCCTCGCTGCCGTAGCAATCGCCAATTCGCTGTTCAAAGCCTGAACATCCGCAGCCGCCAAAGTCTGCCCAGCCCGCGCCCCGCCCTCAGCATTTCCAGTGGAGCCAAGCTGCACAATATTGTTCGCAGCCGCATAGTTTACGAGGTCAGTTTCCGATCGGTCCAGCCTATCTCTGAGGTCTTGAAGTCGCGTTTCCAAAAAGTTTCGCGCTTCCGACGTCGAAGCAAAACGACGATCCATTGTCTGTCGAATATATTGATCAACCCAGGCATTGGCTATCTGAGCAGAAATAACGGGAGAAGCACTATCGTAACTCACGTCGACTAGGGCCGAGCCACGTATAGGGGAAATTTGTATATTGCTCAAAAGCCAACCGATCGCTTGTGCGCGGCGTCGCTCCAAAACTTGCGACGAACGCCCTCCTCGTATCTGCCCAGCAACCCCGCCAACATTGCTATTTTCAACACCGTGAGCCGCAAAAAACGCGTCGTTATTCGCAAGGTTCAGTCGCCGAACGACCAATTCAGCCAGCGACCGCGCCTTAAGCAAGGAATATTGCGTTGAGTAAAATTCTAGATCTAGACCAGGCGAATTATTTTCCTGCAAATTCACATTCACCGCATTTTGCTGCTCGCGGGAAATCTCTATCCGCGTCGTTGAGGTGAATTTTTCGGTAGCTAACAGCGTCGCAAAAAAACCTGCGGCCAGCGCTACCGCCATCACGATCAAGATGAGATAGCGGCGGCGCCACGCAATATTCCAATATTGAAGGACGAGAGGCAGTGCTGTTTGGCGGATGCTTAAAACATTTGCCTCGCCTTGCTGGTCGTTATTTTGCGCATCATTCACCATTGCGTTGTTCGCATAAGTCATATTTTGGGTTGGCATGATATACTCTCAAACTGTGTTAAACGCGCTTAACGACGTGTCACGCCCTGAATAATGGCGACGATGGGACCAGCGAGAATGGCACCAACTTGTAAGATATTTTGGAACAGCCGTCGGCCTGAGGAATCACCAACCACCACCACATCATTCGCGAACACTTCTGGGTCAGCGTAATTTCCGCGTCGGATCGCTTGCAAATTATACAAAGCGACCATCCGTTCGTCGCCGACAGTTCGAAAAACAACCACGTCCTCGAGACGCGCCGTTTCGGTCAACCCCTTTGCCCGCGCGACCGCTTGCATTAAGGACATCCGCCCTATCACCGGGAAAATACCAGGCTCCTTTACCTGGCCATCGACGGTAATCAACTGGCTTCGCACTTCGGACACATTCACCGAAACGACAGGGTTGCGGACATGGGCCTCGCGCATTTGCTGTGTGATGGCATTTTCCAATTCGCGCGGGGTCAAACCCATCGCCGATATGGGGCCAGCAATCGGAACCGAGAGCGATCCATTCGCATCTGTGCGGATCCTGCGCGCGGTAAGATCTGCAAATCCTACAACGTCAATCAACAGTTCATCATTGGCGCCAATATGGAATGGCCTGTCACCGCCCTCCGTTATCCCAACGGGCAATGGTAATGCGCTTGCCTCGATGACCGCAACATCTTGTGCTCCGCCGCTTTGCGCCCCGCCCAATTGCGGAGCAGATTGACAGGCGCCGAGCAACAAAATCGGCAGCAAACATAAAATTCTACGCATCAACGATTCCTCAAACATTGCGCGAACCGCCTAGCAAACGCCCCGCCATTTGCCTACTTAATTGTGGTGCTATTATGGGGTTTGTTCGCATTTGCCGCGCTGACATTTTTTGCGCTGAGCATCCAAACGATAGCGATGGCTGTCAGTGCGGCAACCGAGGGCACCCGCAATGGGTAATCGCCGATGCTCCCCAACATGGCTATGAGTGCGATAGCCGAACCCGCAAGCCCAAGCGAAACAGAAACTGAAGCTGGCTGTGCTTTGGAGCGCGCGGCGAGCATCTGTTTTACCAAACGGACCGTAACCACGCCCCATGCAACCACAGCCAACAGCATGAATATCAGCCCTGGCAACCCATATTCAATCAATGTTTCAAAAATATCATTATGCGCATGATTGAAATATCTTGGCGATAGAAATGCATCGCCTTCATAAACTTTATACAAAGGAACAAACGCCCCAGCCCCAGCCCCAACGGGAAAGGTATCGCGCGCCATTTCAACAAAGGTGGGGATGAGTTTGATACGATCTTCTTCGCTAAAACTCGTGCTGGATACGCGATCAAGAGCGGTTTCACGGACAGAAAAAGCCGACAAGGTCACTATGGCTAAGATCGCTAGGGCACCCAATCCCTTCAACAACTTGGGTGACATGCCAGCCTTACGTGCACGAAAGCTTGGTATAGGTTCTTGGTATATTGCATACGCATAGAGCATTCCAACAAACCCTAGCAACAACCCAGCCCTGGAGCCGGTTACAAGGATGAGCGGCACCAAGAGACCAGCCGCAATGGCGGCAAGCCATTTCATCGCCCGAACGTGGTGATCGGGCCCGCGAACATGCGTTATCCAGGCGGCGATCAGCGGAAATCCACAGGCAAAAAACAAAGCCGAATGATTGCGATTTGCAAACAATCCGACCGCATCGCCATTGTTGGTGATGCGATAGAGGTAGAAAGAGCTATGATCCTGGCCCAGCAATTGCAGCATGGCCAACAGGCCATTGACGCCTAAAATTATGAGCAAAACCAACAGCAAGCGCTTTGAATTATGAGTTGAAACAAGTGCCGCTAACAGCAGTGTGACAGCGGGCACCAGAAGCGAAAACAAGCTATTCCACGCCGCAAAAGGCGACATGGTCAAAGGCATCGCGGGGGTTTCCATGCCCACCTGCGAAAAACTTTCGACAATCAACTCGCGGCCAGGCAGCGAGGACCAAAGTGCATAGGGAAGGGGGAGCAAATGGAGAAGAATCGTCAGGGCGATTGCCGCCAGGCCGATTAATGGCCAACGGACAGTGTCGCGATATTCGGAAGTCATAAGCAGCAACATTGGCAACAATGCTGCGGAAATAATTCGTAAAAAAGGTAATGAATATGTATCTGACCTAGACGATCCCCCCATCAAAAAAACAAATGATAGAAATATCACAAGGATGAGAAATGAGTGTTTTAC